>JANQPW010000175.1 GCA_028285285.1 Silvanigrellales bacterium | reverse complement strand
AAAACGAGGGGATCGCGAAAAGGCGACTCAGAGCTTGCTGCCAATGAACTTTGCAGCGTCGCCTACCGTCTTCAGTTTTTCAGACTCTTCATCCGAAATACTCACACCAAACTCTTCTTCAATTTCCATCAGGAGTTCGACAATATCGAGAGAGTCTGCGCCCAGGTCTTCCTGGAAACGAGATGCGGCCGAAACATTTTTCTCATCAATATTCAGTTTTTCTGCAACAATCTTATAAACCTT
This sequence comes from Silvanigrellales bacterium, assembly GCA_028285285.1. Classification (GTDB taxonomy): domain Bacteria; phylum Bdellovibrionota_B; class Oligoflexia; order Silvanigrellales; family Silvanigrellaceae; genus JANQPW01. Next base: position 3,247 of record JANQPW010000175.1, on the reverse strand, counting down.
CGACTCAATCTGCTTACTGTCCATCGAACGCAGCTCCTTTAGTGACCTTGTGAACGCTTTCTCATATCAAAGGGTCCTAGCAAAAGCAATGTCGCTGAGAGGGAAAAGAAAACTGCTTGTTGGGGCCAGACAGACCAGGACATGCGAGCCAAAAAGAGTAGAATACAACGGAGTCCATCACGCCACGCCCACAGGAGCATTGTCCATGAGAGTTCTTCTCGCAGCCGACAAGTTTAAGGGAAGTCTCCGTGCCAGTGAGGTCAACCAACTGTTGGCTGAAGGCATCCGCCAAAGCAGGCCACAAACGGAAGTCATCATCAAACCCCTCACAGACGGCGGTGAAGGCACAGCTCGTGCGCTTGCTTCCATGCTCTCCATGGAGGCACGAGAAGTCACCACCTATGATGTCTCTGGCACCCCGCAACGGGTGCGGATTTATTGGCTCGGCTCTCGACGTTTGGCACTCATAGAGTCAGCGTCTGTCTTGAGAACCTCTGCCCCATGGTCTGGCTCCGACCTCCTCCGATCAAATTCTGGAAGCCTTGGAAGACTTGTTCACCTGGCTCTCGAAACTCGACCCAAAGGGCTCTGGATAGCCATTGGTGGCACCCTCACCAGCGATGCCGGATGGGGGCTCGCCAGCCAATTTGGGCTCAGGGCACATGACGCTGGTGGAGCCCTGCTCAACCCCAGCGTGGCCAACCTCAGCTCCATTGAAAACCTTGATCTGACCCGAACCTACCCCAGTCTCTCAAACACTCAGATCACCCTCCTTTGCGACGTGAACGCTCCCTTTCATTCACCCGGAGGGGTTCAGATGGCGAGCTTTCTTCCACAGAAGGGGGCATCTCCTGATCTGGTCACCGAGATTCAGGCCGGCTGCACCCACTACATTCAACTTCTCAAAGAACAACTGGGTCTCGGCGCAACTCTCAGTGATCCTTTTGGAGCCGCCGCTGGTGGTTTGATGTTTGGTCTTCAGGCCGTTCATGAGAACACCACTTGCCACTCGGGCTCTCAATTTCACATTAAGCAGGGAGCCTTTGAAGCCGCCATTGAGGCGGCAGATTTAGTGGTCTGTGGTGAAGGGGCTCTGGATGAAACCACACTTTATGGGAAAGCTCCCTTCACACTCGCGCAAGCCTGTGCAGCCCTGCACACCCCATGCGCCGGTGTTTTTGGGCACGCACCCCAAAAAGATTTTGCAGAAAAACTCGGGCTCCTACGCTGTTACTCGCTTGACGAGCACATTTCTCAGCCTTCAAGTGAAAAGCCCGGCACAGCGCTTTCCCGTCAAAATTGGCTGATCGAGTGCCGCAAAGCCCTCCAAAGCATTGGCCGCGAAATTGGCAAAAAACTGCTTGCCAAGCAAACGAACAGAATCCCCAAGAAACCAGCCTAAGTCAGTCCCGCAAGGCCAACTGGTTGTCTCCGAGGCTCGCAGATCCTCTCGCAGACATAAAGAAGCGTGGTCGGCCTTCGAGGTCTTGACAGGCAAAGCTCTGATCGGAGGGGTAGTCGCGCGCGGCACCCGACGCATGAAACACCAACCTCTCCGCACCATCGGCCACAAGAAGACTTTCAGGATGCCCGTCGCCAGCCTCAACACACAAACAACTGCTCCTTGTGTTGTTCGGGTGTTCCGCAAAGCTCTCGGTGTGTTTTTTCCAGTTTTCGAACACTGATCGCGCGACTTCAAGGCCATTGTCGGCCGCCACAAGAGCTTCGCGGGGCTCATACTGGCGCACCTCAACATCACACTTCTTCCACTCTTCTTCGCTCACATAAGGAGGGTTCGTCACAACCAGAAGCAAGCCATCTTGATGCCAGTCGTTCAAATTCTGCCACAAGGTATCGGCCAAAACATCGCCAAAAATCCACTCCACATTGCTCACGCCCAACCTCGAAGCGTTGATCTGGGCCACCTCAAGAGCGCCTTTGGAATTGTCCACACCGTAAACTTGAGCGTCGGGAAAACACCTGGCAAGGGCCAGAGCCAGACAACCAGAGCCCGTACAAAGGTCAACGATCACGGTGGGAGCCTCTCCACGACTTTCCAACCAAGCCCGCGTGAGATCAAAGAGTGTCTCTGTTTCAGGTCGAGGAATGAGCACACGGTTGTCAACAAAGAGACACATGTCGTGCCAGTTCTTTTCTTCAAGAATGTAGGCCACCGGCTCACCGGCAACCCGACGCCGCACCAAGCTTCGAAGCTCCGTGCGCTCTTCCAACGTCAGTGGTTGGTCGAGTTTGGTGTAAAGAGCAACTCGGCTCAAACCCAAAACCCGAGACAGGAGCAACTGCGCGTCGAGCCGCGGAGTTGTGCGCTCGAGCAGAGCAAACTTCTGAGTCATCCAATCGAGCACTTGGCCAATGGTCCATTGCATTTGATCTGCAGGCATTTTCACCCCTGACCTTGCTGTTTGAGAGCCTCGGCTTGGAAGAAAGCCGTGACGTGGTCGAGCACGTCATCAAGATCCCCATCCATGATCTCACTCAGGGCATGTGTGGTGTAACCCACGCGGTGATCGGTGAGACGCGACTGGGGAAAGTTATAGGTGCGGATGCGTTCACTCCGATCTCCTCGACCCACTTGAGAGGAACGCTCACTTGAAAGCGCACTGTCGGCTTCAATCTGTGCCAGCTCCAACAATTTGGTTTGAAGAATTTTCATGGCCCGAGCTCGGTTTTTGATCTGCGAACGTTCATCTTGGCAGGCCACCACAATTCCAGAGGGAAGGTGAGTGATGCGCACAGCCGAGTCGGTGCGGTTCACATGCTGGCCACCAGCACCACTGGCCCTGTAGGTGTCAATGCGCAGCTCGCTGTCTGCAATATTGATCTCGTCGAGGTCTTCCGCTTCCGGCAAAATGGCAACCGTCACGGTCGACGTGTGCACCCGGCCTTGAGTTTCCGTGGTGGGAACACGCTGGACTCGGTGCACTCCCGATTCATACTTCAGGCGCCCATACGTTTTTTCTCCTGAAATGAGAGCCACGCCCTCTTTCAATCCGCCGATTTCAGACTCTTGGGTAGACAGAATCTCCACTTTCCATCGCCTTCTCTCGCAAAATCGGAGGTACATCCGAAAGAGCTCTGCAGCAAAAAGACCAGCTTCGTCACCACCAGCCGCCTGCCGGATCTCGAGCAACACATTGCGCCCGTCATTTGGGTCTTTGGGGAGGAGAGCAACCCTCAGCTGAGCGTCGATGGCTTCGAGTTCCGTGGTCAGCGCGCCTGCTTCTTC
>JANQPW010000174.1 GCA_028285285.1 Silvanigrellales bacterium | reverse complement strand
TCCAGTGGTGTGATTCAATCAGGGGGGGGGCACTTTTCTGGTTATCTTGCCGAAATGGTGTTTTTCAACGCTTTGCTCAGTGGAGCCGAGCTTTCTGCTCTCCAGACCTACTTGCTCTCAAGATACGTGCCCTAAGTTATTGCATTTCCTGCTTCGGTGTCGCCAGAAGTTGCGAATTGATGAAGTGGGCGTCGAAAACGCTTTCATTCACGGTTCTTTGCGATACCGTTGGTGCTGCGAAAAAGTAACTAAACATTTTGAAGTTGTATTCAGCGGGAACCATTGGAAACTCTGTTGGCTTAGGGGAAGAAAGCGTGCGCACTGGCACTGTGCGTGGTCTGTAGCTGAGATGGGAGGGAAATCCAAGGGTGAATCGGGGAGAGTTTTCTTTTTCAAGGCTCGGATCGAGATGTTTCTTGGGGTTGAGGAGACGATCGAAATAGTTTCCATAGAAGCGCTCCCGACCTTCCTTCACCTTGGCGCTGGTTTTTGGGTAGTGAGTGAAGAGCCGTGTGATCGAAGAAATGTGACACGAGACGCAGTCAATTGATCGAATGTTGTGAACTCTTGGATCATCGATGATCGAGGTCTTGTGCACGATGACGTCTCGTACCTCTGGTCGGGCCAGAGAAGAGTTGTTGAACCCAGACTGTTTTGAGGGGCCGCCATGGCGATTGTCGCTGCGCCAATGTTTGGCCTCATCAACCAAGGTGCGAGCCCTGAGGTTTGGCTTGATGTCGGGATAATAGCCAATGTCCTGCATCACAAAAGACTGGTATTTGGCCTCCGACTTTGGAATCCCCTCCTTAGGGTTAGAGACAACTCCTCGGAGGATGGGTAGGTGCTCGAGGGTTGTTTTGCCATTTTCGTGTGTGGGCTTGAAGAGTGCCCAAGACCACACGAACTGGTTTGTGGTGGCCGAAGTGGGGTGACCACCCACAACGGCAACAGCCACGTCTTCAAGATCTTTCTCGCGGCACTGCCGCTTGATGAAGTTCTCAATCATATCTCGAGACAGTGAGGTCTTCCCTGCTTCGAGTGCGGGATGAACGCCCAGTGCAATACCTGTGGTGTTGATACCCTCCTTCAGCAGCTGTTCCTTGATACGCTTCAGTTCGTCGACCTGGGAGGGAGCGTCGGCATAGTCGAAGGCGTAAGTGAGGTGAAGGGAATAGTCTTCAAAAGCAAAGGGTGGAGGTTGCTGACCTTCAATCACGTCTTGCAAAGGGTGGCGACCATTTCGGGTGCCTATGGAAATGATGTCTTCACTGCGACGAAGGGGTTGGAAGGTGAGGCGGAATTCGGTGTGTCTGCACTTGTCGTAGCTCTGAGGGTACTCAAAGCAGGGCTTGAACCGCATTGAAACCAACTTCCAAGAACTGAGGTTTTTCTTGAGTGTGAACTCCCGGTTCACTTTTGTAACGTGCTTCCTTCGTTCAACAGACTCGGGGTATTTGAGCACTTTTTCGCCGAGTTTGGTTGCGTTTCCATCTTTTCGAAACATGTCTTCATCTGACAAAATATTCTGAGGAGTTGCACGGGCAAACATGCGAACACTTTTGTCCATGATGTGGTTGCCCTCTTCATCAAACTCATAGCGAATGTGAAACTTTCTCATCATTTGTTGGTTGATCGAGATGCGCACGGCTTGCTGCACAAGAGGCTCAGAAAGAAAATCTGCATCTGTTAGAGAAATAAGCTCGTTCGGATCTTCCCTCGGAAGACCAAAGAGGAACGAAACATCAAGAACATCGAATTGGGATGAAAGGGAAGAGTTCTGGGCAGCGGAGGGAAGAGAGGCAAAGACACACCCTGAAGACATCAGGGCAATTGGGAGCAATGCAGAAAGGCTGCGCATGGCCAGAATCCTTTTTAAATCTGAATGTGAAATGCCGGCATCTCTAAGAGTAACACAGGTGTAACTTAATGAAGCGTCCATTTCATGTCAGTCAAAGTTCACCAATTTGTTGCATGAATCTGCTGTGGTCGGCCCCACTTCGGAGCGATCAGAGCGGAAGAGGTAGATGCAATATAAATTGTGCATTGTATTTTTGTAAGGTACTAAAACTTGTTTTCCCTTTTTTGGCTTTCTAGGATGACCGTGCATCACAACAGAAAAGGGGGAACTCTCATGAACTCACGAAATCGCGCAATGCTTGCTCTCACCACATTCTTCGCCGTGTTCACAACCACTCAAGCCTTCGCTGAAACCCGGATGCGAATGAACCTGCGCACAGGGGAAGATGATCTGCGCTCTGGGAGCTCGGCTTTTTTAAGCATGATCTTGATGGACGGGAGCCGAACTTCCGAGTTCAACTTCTCCAACGGTCTTTCTTCCGGCTCAAATGGTGTGTTCAACATCCTCTTTCCAGAGACCTTCGATGTTGATGACATCCGTGCAGTGCGGCTCCGCTACGACGGAAGCCCCGATAACCCTTTTGACACACATGACAATTGGGACGTGCGGTCGATCACTCTCTTCATGACAAATGGTTCTTTTGAGCCCACCGAACTCATTTACAATTCCTTTAAAGACACGAACCGCAATAGTGACATTCGTTTGGAGCGATTCACCGGGCAGTTCACCCGCCGAGATTTCTTTGTGCAGTGTCGGGGTTCGGAGCCCGATTTTGAGAT
>JANQPW010000172.1 GCA_028285285.1 Silvanigrellales bacterium | reverse complement strand
TCGCTGATCACGGGCATGATCTGGGGGCGGCCCACCTGGGGAGTGTGGTGGGACTGGGATCCGCGACTGGTCTCTACTTTGGTTATGTTTTTGGTTTGTTGCGGCTATTTGCTGCTGCGGAGCTTCACCCCAGATCTTCGGTCGCGGCGGCTTGTGGCGGCGGGTGTGGCTGTGTTGGCCGCCTTGAACGTGCCAGTGGTTTACTACAGCGTGAACATTTGGCGATCGATACACCAGCCTCAAACCTTCACGAGAGGAGAGTCGACGGCTTCGAGCGATATTCAGCTCACCTTGCTTGTGAATGTTTTTTCAATGATATTAATGGGCTATGGCTTGTATCGACTGCGCCGCGGCGGGCTCAGCGTGGCCCATGCGTTGGAAAGTGCTCGCCAGGAAAGGGGCTAAAATGACTGAGGATTATGGCAATACCGCATGGCAAGTCTTTGTTGTGGCCGCTTATTTGTCGACAGCGCTGCTTCTTGGTGGTTATGCTGTGTTTCAATGGCGAGAACGTCGCCGTTGTGTGGAGTTGCTCAAGGAAGAAGGGCATCTCGACGATGGGTCTTAGTGAACAAATGTGTTTCATCAGAGGAAGGTTATGAAACTGAACGCCGGCCAGGTGGCAGCTGCAACATTGATCTTAGGCTCAATTGGGCTCATTGTTTACCAAGCCACTCGTGATGAGTCATCTGTGACCTTTTTCACCCCAGAAGAGGTCTATGCCTCGCCTGCTGAGTTTGAGGGGCGGCTTTTCCGGGTGTCTGGTTTGGTTTTGGGTGGAACCCGTCAATGGAATGCTGAGCTGCCCGAATTGAGGTTCCGAATGACGGATCTGAAGGGGCATGAGTTTAAAGTGATATACAATCAGCCTCCACCTGATCTCTTTAAGGAAGGTCAGGGTGTGATTGTGGAGGGTCGCTTGACCTCGGAGAAGCTCTCGCAGGATAATACCATTCGGGCAACGAAGCTCATGGTCAAGCATTCTGAGGTGTACGACACAGAGCAGGACCATTCGAAGTTGAGAGAAGCGAAGCTGCTCGATTCGATTCAGCTCGAAGAAAAGACATTGAGGTAAGTGTCATGTTGAAAAAGAGACAGAACCGGGTTTTTGGCTTCGTGGCAATTTTGGCCACAAGTGTTTTCCTGGGTCTCATGCTCTATGCGATGACTCGTGATCCCAACCTGGTGCCGAGTCAGTTGGTGGGTAAAGCGGCTCCCGCAGCCGAAGCAAAGTGGGACAACGGAGACCATTTTCGCAGCACAGCTGTGGTGGGTCGTGGGCGTTGGGTGATCATGAACTTTTGGAACACAAGCTGTGTGGTTTGTCGCTATGAGGCCCCCGAGTTGGATCGCTTCTATCGGGAAACTGTGCTGCGCGATTCAGCAGCTCCCCTGTTTGTGTCCGTGAACATCCAAGATTCCGATCAGATGATCGAAAACTATAAACGCTCACTCAATCTCAGTTTTCCTGTCGTCGCCGACTCTTCGGGCAAAATGTCTTTAGACTTTGGTGTCTACGGAACTCCTGAAACCTTCTTTATTGACCCAGAGGGAGTCGTGCGGCATCGCGTTGCTGGAGAAGTCGATGGACCAACAATTTTGGAGTTCATTCGGTTTTTGGAAGCCAATCCGCGCCTCACTGCAGAGCAGGCCATTGAAGCCTTTGCCCGGGTGAGGGCGGGCGCAAGTTGAGTCTGCAAAACCCTCGGTTTCGCAAGATCAATGACTCTTTTGTTTGCGAAAATTGTGGACATAAGGTCCCACCAGCCGAAAAGTCTTGCCGCGATCATTGTCCCAAATGCCTTTGGGGCAAGCATGTGGATGAGCTTCCAGGAGACCGAAACGCCAATTGTGGCGGTGGGCTACAGCCGATGCGTTACGAACTTCACTCAAAAAAAGGGACTATGATCATCTTTGCCTGTGTGCGCTGTGGGGTTGAAAAACGAAACAGGTTTTTAGACTCCGATTCTTTTGAGCCCGACTCATATGACGCCCTTTTGGCTTTGACACCGCAAGAGCCGGGCTAAGTTAGGGGAGACCTTTGTGACGTCAGATCACCTGCCGAGCGGTGCTGTTCCCTTTTCGCACTGTGGAACGCTGTCGGGGAGCTGTGCGTTTGTTTCAGACGTTCACCTCATGCA
>JANQPW010000170.1 GCA_028285285.1 Silvanigrellales bacterium | reverse complement strand
AACAGGAGCCTGGATCTCCTCAGAGTCCCTCCCCTTCAGCTGGGCTGCCTTCGGCTTGGAGCGTGCCGGCAGAGGTTCGTCCCCAGCAGCCACAGAAAGATCAGGAGAGTGATACCGAGGCACGGGTTGGAGCAGAGTCTGGGCAGTATGAATCTGTGTTGAAGCAACCAGCACACAAAACCCCTGAGTCCCTTCGCCCAGGATCATCGCTCGGCCATATAGATGGAGATATTGACCGCTATCTGCTTTTGAAAGGGTTTCGTTCCGTTTCTCTTTCTGGCTATCTTGTTGGTCGAGGCCAAGCGAGCTCTCGATTTGGAGGGGTTGAAAAACAAACCATGGCCGAGATTTACCGAAGTCAAGGCCTTCATTTAAAAGCTCTGGAGATCTATGAAAGTCTCATTCAAGAAGACCCCAACAACATGGAGTACCAGAGTGCCTATGGTTCAATTCGTCAGCTTATGAAAGAGGAGTTTCTTTCAGAGGAGAATAAAAAGGTGGAGTCTCATCAAGATCCTAGGCCAGGCGCATTGCCTGCGTCGGAGTCGTCGTTGCAGCCGCTCGTGGCTTCAAAGGCAGAGGTGAGCGATGCAGATGTCGAAGAGTCTAGTAAGAAGTTGAAGGCTTTGAGAGAGATGCTTTCTAATCTGGATTCGGCTGAAAAAAGTGACACCAGCTCCGGGGGAACTTCTCCATGACCAAGCAAAAAACTGTTTTGGTCGTGAATGGGCCAAACCTACAAATGTTGGGCCTGCGCCAAGTTGAAATCTATGGAAAAACCACCCTTTCGGAAATCATTGCTTCGCTGGCCGAGCAGGCTCAAGGTCAGCCAGGCCTTCAGGTCGCCGACTTTCAATCAAACAGCGAAGGCCAAATCGTTGATTTCCTAAACGAGCGCTTCACTCGGCACCATCAGAAGACCGCTCTTGTTGCCGGGCTGGTTGTGAACGCCGCCTCGCTTTCTCACACAAGCATCGCCATTCGTGATGCCATTGAAATGTACACGCAAGAGTCAGTTCCCTTTGTGGAGGTTCATCTCAGCAATGTTTTTCGCAGGGAGCAGTTTCGGCATCATTCGCATCTTAGTGCGTTGGCAGATGCTGTCATCACAGGGTTAGGCCCCTTGGGTTACAAAGCAGCGATGAGTTTCATTTTGGCAAAGCAGGAAGGCTAGTTTATGGCGATATTGAACGAAGTCACAAACGATCTCATGCTGAAGGTCGTGCTGGTGGGGGCACCAGGGGTTGGCAAAACAACAAATGTGCAAAGCTTGTATAAACAGACTTCACAGGATGTCTCTTCCCGTTTTTTTGACTTGCACAAAATGGGACAGCGCTCACCTTATTTTGATTTTCTTCCCCTTTCGCTCGGAGAAATGCACTCACAGAGCCTGAGGCTGCACCTTTACTCACTACCCCGTACACGCTTTTGGCCTACGCTGCGTCGGCAGCTTCTTCAGGGCTGCGACGGGCTCATTTGGGTGGTAGACAGCCGAGCGCACCAACTTGAGGAAAATGAGCGTGCGCTCTCTCAGTTGAAGGAGGATCTTGCCGAAGTTCAGCTCAGTTATGAAACTATTCCCCTAGTGATCCAATTCAACCATAGAGACAGTGAATCTGCGCTGAGCATTGCCGCGCTGAGGAGTGCTTTCTGTCGGCGAGGTGCTGTGCAAACCGAGGCCGTGGCGGTTCAAGACATAGGCGTTGTAGAAACCATTGAGTCGTTGACCGAGCTGTTGGTGGCTGAAATGGAACATTCGCCTACAGCAGTTCCAGAGAGCGCAGGAGATCCCGGTGCCAGCGATCACCGAGCAGCTGCTCGCAGCCTTTGAGGCGTAGATGACCTTCATGAAGCAGCAGCCGCTCCGATTGAATGCCTCGTGAGATTGTGGCTTCTTGAAGGAGGGTGTTTTGCACATTGGCGGGAATGTGTTGTTCCAGCCATGAAAGGGGGATCCCTTCCGGTGTTCTCAGCAGAGTGAAGCTGAGCTCAGTGAGGTAGTCCCGCCGGCTTCTCTCTGGTTCCCAGTTGTGGCAAAGCAGCTGCTCCGCTCTCTTTGAGAACTCAAGCGAGTCATTTCCGGGTTGTGTCTGTTGTCTTTCCTTAGGACCAATGAAATAGCGCCTGCCATAAGGGTGTTCACGGTTTTGTGGGGAAAGGCCGTGAGCTCCTGTTCCAACCCCCAGATAGGGGTGTCCGTACCAGTAGATGTTGTTGTGTTTGCATTCGAATTGGGAGAAATTGCTCGTTTCTCGCTGGGTCCAGCCCAGTCTGTCGCAGATTTCAAGAATTTCCTCGTACTCGTCTGCCGCTTTGTCTTCACAGGGGATCACTCCCTTTTGAAAGAAGGCAGTTTGTTCTTCAATGGTCAGAGCATAACTCGACGCACCCGTAGCTCCTTCCCCTGCCATTTGTTTGAGCTCCTGAGAGAGGTTCCTTTTGGTTGTGTTTTTGGGTAACCCGTAGATCACGTCGACTTGAATGTTGTTGAGCCCGCTTTTTCGCAACACCTTGAGCGAGTCATTGACCTGATCGGCAGTGTGTTTGCGGCCCAGAAAATCTAAGACCGACGGGTTCAGGCTTTGAACTCCCAAAGTAACGCGATTGATTCCGGCATCAAACCAGGACTGTGCTTTTGCTGGGCTGATCATATAGGGGTTGGCTTCAAGTGTGCATTCTTCCACAAACGCAAAACGTTCCACCGCCTCAATCAAAAGTCTGTAGTGATCTCCCCAAAATAAACCGGGTGTTCCTCCACCAAAATAGAGGGTCACCTGTGGTCGGTTTGGAGCCCCTCTGGAGGGAGAACCCACAACTGGAGCTCGCGTGGTCTGGTGTTGATTGAGCTCCTCAGGCAGGCGTGTGAGAATATCGTCAACCGACCTGCGCAAAAGCGTTTCCACATCTCCCTTGCGAAACTGTGTGGTTTTCACAAAGTCGCAATAGGGGCAGAGATGGGGGCAAAACGGAATGTGTACGTAGATGCCAAAACTGGCATTTTGCTTCGCAGTGATGTCAATTCCAGAGTAACAGTCAGTCATCGCAGCCTTTGAGACGCATTTCTCCACAATGCAAACACCGTTTCTAGTGCGCGGTAGGTGCTCACTGGCTCGAGCTGCGCATGGTTGAGTCTCATGGCGTGACTGCACTCGTGACTGGATCCAAACGCTGCTCCGGCAGCAAGGTGAACTCCTCTTTCCTGAGCCGGTTGTAAGATCTCTGAAAGCGGAGCGCCAGCGTTAAATTGCAGCCAGAAGTGGATCCCGCCCGATGGCACGTTCCAGTGGCACTCCACGGGTGCGAGCCGCTCGAGCATTCCCACAAGGGTGTCCCGCCGTTCTCGGAGTTTTTTTTGCAGGCGAATGATGTGCTTACGGTGGTGGCCGCGGTGAAACAGCTCGGCGAGGAGCCTTTGCTCAAGTTCGGAGGCTGAACCGAAGCGAGCCGCTTGGCTTTGGGCAATGCGAGCCAGCTTTTCTTTCGAGGCTATGATCAGAGCCTGTTGGAGCATTGGTGAGAGCAAAGTTGCCGGTGCGGTGATATAG
>JANQPW010000158.1 GCA_028285285.1 Silvanigrellales bacterium | reverse complement strand
CCAGCACAATCAAAGCCACATTGCCCCAGGTGGGAAGTCCTTTTTCTGCAGCGAGGAGCGTGGCCATCAGGGCAAATGGCAAGGCAAAGACGGTGTGAGCGATTTTGATGTCTTGAAAAAATGCACTGGCTTGGCCAAGTGGTGTGGTTGCAGGAGCTACTGTCGCCTCCTTTGACGAGGGATTGGCACTATCACTCATGTTTTGGAACCTCTTCTCCTGAGGAGTTCTCGGGTTGTTTCAAAGGGAAAATTCTCAGCTGCTCAGGTGGTGTGAGCCGAGCCACAGACAGGGCACCTGCAGCAGCGAGTGCAAAGCCCATGGCGGCCCCTACAATGGGTATGTAAGCCCAGATGCCGAGACACAGACAGGCCAAAACACGACGCACACCAAAAAGAACACGTCGGTTGAGGGGAAGATTCATGAGCGTAAGAGTGCGATCCATCAGATCCCACCCGAGGTACCAAATGCTGAAGACCAAGAAAAGAGGTGCTAACGGAGACACAAAAAAGGTGAGCGCCAGGAGCACGTAGTACACCAGCAGTTTGGCGAGTTCCGAGCCCATGCTGTACAGCAGATCTCCAAGCCCCTGCTTGGGCAGTTTTCGGCCAGAGATCTTTTCAAAGGTGCGTTCAGCCACATAATCGTAAAGAGGGCTTGCAATGGCACCCACGAGCGGCAGGAACGCCAGGGCATAAATCACGGTCATGACCAGGCCCACGATAACCTGGGCAATCGCAGAAAAAATGCCTGATCCCCATGATTCAGGAAGGTTCTCCATGATCACGGTGTCAACGTATGGAAACAAAAACTCCACACTGAGCCAGACGTATGCCACGAGTCCAAGCACTTGGGGTGCCAGACCGATGAACAACACAAATTTATTGTTCAGCAGGAATCTGAGAGACTGGAGGGGCGCAAACAAGCCGACGGTCACGTCACTGACAATCGGCAGGCCAGCTTTATGATGGTTCATTGTGAACTCCCGTAGCATCTTGTCTGTGCGCATTGAAGGATCATTTGGAGAAGGGGCATTCATGCGCATTCAAAGAGAGGCAGATTTGGACACATCACCTTTACAGGGAAGCATGCGGAACTCAACTCTTTTTGTAAACGAGGCCTCAGCTCTCCGCGAGTATCTCCAACTTCTCCTCTTCTTTTTCCTTCTGGCCGTTTTGCTTGCGGTCTTTAGCTATCAGCCAACAGATCCCTCTAGCCTGGTGACGGTCTATCATTTTGAGGGCACCCACGTCGAGCCGCGCAACTTGTTTGGCCCCGCGGGTGCTGACCTGTCGGAGTGGCTCTACCAGCTTTTGGGTTTGCTCGCTCCCGTTGGGCTGGTCATTGGAATTCTTCAGGTCGTGGAGGCCGTCCTTCGCCATAAACCCAGTACAAGCTTGATCTTTCGTCTTTATGGCCTGGTGCAGTTCCTCGCATTTAGCTCAATTGTGATTGATATCACGGTGGGCTCTTTGCATTACAAGGATGGCGCCTTAGAAAGTGCCGGATGGGTGGGTCATGCACTTGCAACTCAACTCATGGGTCTTTTGGGGCCTACCGGAGCCGTGCTCACGGGAGCCTTTGGTGTGATCTCGGCTTTGCCCATGCTGGTTGGGCTGCGGGTTCTCAGCCTTGTTTGGGCACTGGTGTCTTGGGTGCCGCTTTCCCAGCTGCGAGCCTTTGCCTTGGCTCTCACCGACTCAGAGTCTCGCCCTTCGTTGGGGTCTAAAGGTGCGACCCGCATATCAGCCGAGCCTGAGCCGAAGGCGGAAGAGGAGCCAGTTGAGCCCGCAGTTGCCTGGGTGAAAAGCCCACAGCAAAGATCTCCAGAAGCACACAGCACTGGCCAGTCTCCCGTGGTTTTGCCGCGTCGGCAAATGGAGCAGGCGAAAGAGCTCAATGCCGCCGACATCATCTCTCGGTTGAGCTTTCACGCCTCTGAGGGTCAGAACAAGCGGCGCGAAGAAGAAAAGCTCAGGCTTATTGAAGAAGCACAAACTCTTGTGGAAAAGCTCGAGACATTTGGCGTGTGTGGGCGCGTCACCCACAGCCAGCCTGGACCGGTGGTGAATGTGCACGAATTTGAACCGGCGCCGGGAGTGAAAGTTGGAAAAGTTTTGTCGCTGCAGGAAGATCTCGCCCTTGGTCTCAGGGCGCGCAGTGTGATCATGGCACCGCAAGCGGGAAAGAGCACCATCGGTATTGAACTGCCGGCGCATTATCGCGAGATTGTCTCCCTTCGTGAGGTCATCTCTTCTTCCGAGTTTCAAAGCTCTAAAGGGCCGTTGCCCATGGTCTTGGGTAAGTGTGTGGATGGTTCACCCCTCATTGCTGACCTGAGCGCCATGCCGCATTTGCTGGTTGCCGGATCTACCGGTTCAGGAAAATCCGTGGCTATCAATGTCATTCTCCTGAGTTTGCTTCTCTCGAAGCGTCCTGAGGAGCTGCGTCTCATTTTGGTTGACCCCAAAATGTTGGAGCTGTCGAACTACGATGGCATTGGCCACCTTTTGCTTCCCGTTGTGACACAGCCGGAAAAAGCAGCCGGTGCCTTGAAGTGGGTCATTGCGGAAATGGAACGACGCTACAACCTGCTCAAGGAGTGCCAGGTGCGCAACATTCAAAGCTACCACGGCCTGTCACAAGACAAACAACCAGAGAATCTGCCCTACATTGTGGTTGTGATTGACGAGCTTTGTGACCTGATGATGACGGCGCCAAAAGATGTTGAAGACTCTGTGCAGCGCTTAGCACAAAAGGCGCGAGCGGCTGGTATTCACCTTATTTTGGCGACGCAGCGGCCCAGTGTGGATGTGCTCACCGGTGTCATCAAAGCCAATTTGCCCTGCCGCATTTCTTTTCAAGTTGCCTCGAAGCACGACAGCCGCACCATCATCGAGGCCATGGGGGCCGAAAAGCTCCTTGGAAAAGGCGACATGTTGTATTTGCCTCCAGGAACGAGCAAGTTGCGTCGGGCGCATTGTGCTTTTGTGAGCGATGAAGAGGTCAACGAAGTGTGCGGGTTGCTCAGTGCAACCTTTCCCACCCAGTATGAGGCCGGGGTTATGACAGAGGTTGACACGGCCAGCCAAGATCTTTCCCTCAGCGATAAAAAAGGGGCTAAAGGAGATGATTTCTCGAGCTTATCTGAAGAAGAGCTTTATGAGAGGGCTGTAGACTTTGCCATCAGTGCAGGAAAGGTGAGCACCTCGAGCGTCCAGCGTCACTTCCGAATCGGTTACAATAAAGCGGCGCGACTGATGGATAGAATGGACCGTGAAGGTCTGGTTGGGCCCAGCGATGTTGCTGGCAAACCGCGAGAGGTCCTCGGGAGAAATCAATGAAATCGAACCGTCGAGTCACCCTTGTTGTGCTTGTGTGGTTTTTGGGTGCCTGTCAGAGTCTCCGGTCTGAAGACAATCGTCGGAGCGCCGACTTCAGCGGAAAGATGGAACTGGCACGTCAGTTTGTCGACTCCAATCAAATGACCAAGGCTATTTCGGTGCTCCAGCCCCTTTCGAAGTCTCACCCTGAAAGCGAGAATGTTCACTACTTGTATGGCTTGGCTTTGATGGGGATGGGTAATGTGCGCTCATCACTGCATCGATTTGAGCGATCCTTGGAAATCAACGATGAATTCGATGATGCACGGTTGAGCCTTTCTTATGCTCTCATTGCTGTGAAGAAGTATAGTGAAGCAAAAGAACACCTTGAATTCATACTTGATAGAGACACTTACCTTCATATGGAGCGCGTGCATGTGAATCTGGGTCTCAACGAGATGGAGCAAAAACGCTGCAAGAAGGCTCTCCCCCATTTTGAAAGAGCCCTTCAACTTGATCCTACTCTCGTGTCGGCCTATTTTAATAAGGGGAAATGTTTGGCGAAATTGGGTAAGCTGCGATCATCCTATGCGGCTTACCTCAAGGCGTCGGATTTTTGTCCTGGTTGTGGTGCGCCGCAGATTGAACTTGCGAAAGTCCAATTTCGCCTGGGCAATCACAAAGAAGCCATCGCAGGTCTGGCTGAGGTGATCCGTTCAGCACGAGATGGTGCAATGAAGAAAAGGGCCATGGCTTTGAAAAGCAGAATGATGAAAATAAGGCGGTAGCACAACCGATGACTGATCAAGACGAGCATCAAAACTCCGGACCTCTCGGGTTGCCGGCCGAAGCTGCAAAAAAAGTGGGCTCACGCTTGAGCGAGGCCCGCTCCAAGCGAAAGGTTTCCGTTGCGGAGTTGGCTCGAAAGGTTCGGATTCGCGAACACTTTGTCATGGCCATTGAATCAGGAGACT
>JANQPW010000132.1 GCA_028285285.1 Silvanigrellales bacterium | reverse complement strand
CACGAGCAAGGGCCACCAGGCAGCTATGGCTTTGGCGCGTCCTGGAATAAGGGAATACGAACTTCAGGCGGAGCTGGAATCTTGTTTTCGACGAGAGGGCGCAGAGGGCTGTGGCTACCCCAGTATTGTGGCGTCTGGTTCAAATGCTTGTTGCCTTCACTACAATCTCAATTCTTGCGAGTCTCGTGATGGGGATCTTGTTTTGATTGATGCCGGAGCCCAAGTGGGAGGCTACACCGCCGATGTCACTCGGACCTTTCCTGTGAATGGTGTCTTTTCAAAGGAACAAGCTCTTGTCTATGATCTCGTTCACGAAGTGCAGCTGGCTGGAATTGAGGCGGTTCGGCCCGGTGAGTCTCACACCAGCATCCAGAAAGTGGTTGTTCGAAAGATGTGCGAAGGCCTTCACGCCGCCGGCTTGCTGGATCGAAGTGTTGACGAGTGCATTGAAACCGGAGATTTTCGGCGTTTTTACCCCCACAATCTCGGCCATTGGCTGGGTCGTGATGTTCACGACTCAGGAACGGCTATGGTGGGATCAAAGCCGGTGCTCTTCCGGCCTGGAAATGTGATCACGGTCGAGCCGGGAATTTATTTTCAGCTTCATGACGAGCGAATCCCAGCTGCGTTCCGGGGCATTGGAGTGCGCATTGAAGACAATATTTTGGTCACAGAGTCTGGTCATGCCAATCTGACGTCGGTTGTGAAAAAGCGGCAGGATGTTGAGGCCACTGTGTCTTCGCAAAAGTGACAACAGGCGGAGCTCAGCATGGCATTTGCTGGTGAGACCCACGGAGAACGCACCCCCAGCAGTGTGGTGATTGTGGGAAATGGGCCCGTGGGCACGGCGTTGGCAAAGCTGCTCACTGACCTCACTTTTCAGATGCCGGTTTTCCTCACGCATCGCCGGACGCCCCCGTCTGCCGATCTGCAAGAGAAAGTCATCACCTCCGCTTTCTTCGACGCCGCTCACCGCACACTTGAAAGTTTGGAGCCCACTCTTCGGCTTTCTCATGATGTGGTTGTTGTGTGGACCTTCCCAACGGGCAGTGCAGGTCATTCTCCTTCTTTGCAGAACTCCCTCGATAGGGCTGTGCAGGAGTGCCTCGATCGGGGCTGCCAGCTTCTGCTTCTGTCTTCCACAGGCTGTTACAAAAAACGTTGGGGGTGGGTGCAAGAAACCGATGAGAGGGATCTGCAAAACCCTCGGTTTGAGCGTGAGGAGCATTGGCGACGCAAGGGGGCCATGATCCTTCCTTTGGCGGGTTTGTTTGGTGGGAGTCGCTCGCCGTTGAACTGGCTTGAGCAGGGCCGAATCAAGGACTTCTCAAAACCAACAAATCTTGTGCATCACGATGATGTCGCCTATTGTTTGGCCCAAGTTGTGCAACACCCTCTTCCTGGTGAACTGGTGAACATCAGCTCGGGGGAGCTGCATTTTTGGCCTGATGTGGCTCGTGAGTGTGGTCGCAGCGATCTGCTGCGACCGGGCGTTGGGGCTGGGGGGCGACGGGAGGAACAAGCTGCTCCACCACGTCGCATCTCCAACTCAAAGTTGCTGATGCTCTATCCACAGCTGCGCCATCATTCCTTTCGAAGATTTCCGGGAGAGACCACGTCATGAAAACGAGCAAAGTTTTTTCATCCAGTCTGCTGACTGCGGCCTTTTTTCTCACATTGCCAGCCAGCGGTTTTGCCCAATTTGATACCGATCCCCGCAAGGAGAGCACCGAGAGCGGTGGCAACGCGGTGAATCCCGGCTCGGAGCCTTCTTCTCAGCGGGGCGGTTCGTCGCTCGAGACTCCATCACGAAACCGGAAGCAAAGCAGTGTTCAGAAATCCACACCTCATCGTGATGCAAGCCCCTTCTTCCCCGATTGGGGGGCTCCCTCGATGAGCTTGTTCTTGGCTCCTATTTTGGGGTTTGCTTGGGAAGAAAAGGTGTTCACGATCACGCGACCCGACGGTCAAACCGAAACTGTGGAGGCTGGAATTCTCACGGCAGAAGGGGGGCTGCGGGTTGGTTTGAACGGTATTCCCTTGGCTCCAGGAAATCCCGGTGTTTCTCTCTCTCCCTATGTGGGCTACGCTTACGGAAAGAACTTTTCTCTTGATGACACCGAAGGTGTTCGCGACAGCACCTACCATCGTTTTCTCCTGGGAGAAACCACGAGCCTGCGGATCAAAATGTTCAAATATGATTTGGGTGTTCACTTTGGTCGAATCTTCGGCGATCCCGAAGATGTCACAGCCGTGAGCCAGCTCGATGTGGTCCAAGATTTTGGCTTGAAGACAACGGAGAGAACATCGCTGCACACAACCGTCACAGTGGGCCGTCTGTTTGCCGACACCTACGGGGCCTATTCCACACAGTACACCGACGTCTGGCTTCATTTTCGGATGAACCCGTTCCTTTCTGCGGTGTTTGACATTGGTCCTGGGCAAGATTTTCAATGGTTTCCTCAAAGCGAGGTGGCCTACTCCAACATCTACTTTAAGGCTCTTTTCGATTGGGCACTGTTTGGCCCCCTCGGCATCGCTGGTCGGCTGCGCTATGAAATTTCGCAGGAAGAGGGTGGTGCTCGCGGAGGTGTCGCTGTGAGCACTCGAGAGCCCTCCCAAGATTTGGGAACTCCTTCGCAACGTGGGTTCCGACCTGAAGACGCGACCTCGTTTTTGTTTTTCGCTGGCTTGAGAGATGTCTTTCTCGGCTGGTCGATTGGATATGTGAGCCTCTACGACGTGACCAACACCTTTGAGCGGAATGGCAAGCGGAGCAGCGAGCATGTGCAGGGTTTGGGGGTTTACTCCAGCCTCACTTTCTGAAGACAGGCCCGGAAATGAACTCTCTCTTTGTTTCAGACGGGCGTGTGTGCCGGCTTTCGTCAGCTCCTGCAGTCTTCGAGCAGCGATGTGCCCAGCGCGGAGAGCTTCACTTGCCCTTCGCCTTTGAGTTGTGTGGTTTTACTGCCGTCTTTGATATTGAGAGGAGCCCAGCAGTTTGATCCGGTGAGGTCTGTGGGGAGCCGGACCGCCACTTCTTCGTCTGAGAAGTTGAGGAGCACAAGAATAGGCTTTTCATTTTTGTATTGTCGCACATAGGCGAGGACGTGCTGTTTTTGAGGCCCCACGGCCAGCGCTTGATCACCTTTTTTGGGAAGAGATTCGGGGAGACCCTGAATGATGTCGAGGGTTCCATGACGGAGCACCCGTTTTTGTTTTCGAAGGGCAATCAAGTCTCTTGTGTGGTGGAAAACGTTGTGTTCTCGACTGCTTTTTAAGGTGGACACGTTTCGGGTGCGATAGCTTGGATCGGGCATGAGCCAGGGGTGCGTTTTTGAGAACCCAGCGTAGCGCTCTGCGTTCCAGGCCATCGGTCGGCGCACGTGGTC
>JANQPW010000091.1 GCA_028285285.1 Silvanigrellales bacterium | reverse complement strand
GCCCCTGATGGAGGCCTTGGTGCAACGCGCGGATCCGTCGGGTGCAGACAGCAAAATTGCAGCTGTGCGGCGGGGTCTTTCTGTGGCACGCCCTGGCCGAATGGGGCTCTTGCTCCACGATGGCGTGGCTGACGTGACCTTGGAGTTGATCAGTCCGGTGACAGGAAGCCAGGAGTTGCGCATCCCTGGGCCCCCGGTCACAGGTGTGATCGAGGGGCAAACATCGGGGCTTCGTAAAAGGGTCGAAGGTCTTTTGAGCGAACCGGCTGCAGAGCAAGGTAGCGAGTGAGTCCGAGATCTGAAGACACCTGTTTTCGGAGAGAGGAGAGAAGGCATTGCAAAGAATGATAGACCGTCGGATGCCATGGTTGTGTGCTGGGCTCATGCTGCAGTTGGGTGTGATGGGCTGCCTTCCTGCGGTTGTGATCGTCGATCGGGCGTCGGTGATTGAGGAGGAGAGCGCTGGACAGTGGGGTAATATTGAGAAGGAGCTGGGGCTTTTGGAAACCAACATCTACCCCTCTCTTGAAAGCCCCAGCGGGCAAGGTTCCCGCAAGGAAGGTTCCATTGTGAGGCCGGGCGGAGCCATTCCCAAATCTGCAGAAAGGGCGAAGGCCAAAGAAGGGAAAAAGAAGAATGGGCAAAAAGGCGATTGAGTGTTGGAAAGCTCTGTTTGGTCTTGTAATGGCGCTACTCACAATGGGCTGTCAGTCGTCTCAGCCCGTGGCCATCTTGGATCCATCGCTACAAACCGAGATTTCCGAAAGCTGGCCCCAACTCAATGCGCTCACCCGCATCACTGTGGGGGCCGACGATCAGTTCCAGCTCACGGGTGACAGCCAGCGTTTCTTTTACACGCGGAGTCGGAATCTCGCCACCACCATCATGATGCAAGAACGTGTTCAGCGAGAAGGTCGTGTTTTTCTCACCGAAGCTCAGGCGGTTTTTGACACGCGCTTCGACACGAAAGATCCCAGCTGGAATTCCTCCACAGGGCAATTGGCCTATGTGAGCTATGCACACCATGCACGTGGCGAAATTTGTGTGTGGAGTCTCGAGAACAAGAAATCGCGCTGCGTGGCTCGAGGGGGAAGGGTGTCGCAGCCTGTGTGGTCAAGCTCTGGAGGGTTGTTCTACCTGAAGCGAGCACTGCCGTGGGAGCAAGGCAAAGGTGACAGTGTTTGGAAAGTTGACCTGGATGGTGACGGAAATCGGGAACTCTTGCGCTACGACAACATCGGATCTTTTGCCGTGCATCCGCAGAATGAAGATGTGCTCGCCATTGGGTGGTCTGATAGAGCCACTGAAGAAATAAGTTCAACGCAGCAGAATGTGAAGGCCGCGCGGGTCAAACCCTATTTTATTCACTGGCGCCAAGCGGAGTCGTACGGGTCAGCAACTCCTTTTCAGCTTCGCTTTCCGGGAATTCCCGTCACACCTCAGTTCTCTCCAGACGGCTCTCGGTTGCTCTTTGGGCAGTTTGTGGATGATTCCAATCAAGATGGTCGGCTCGATGGAGATGACCGAAGTGCGGTGCTCTCGCTCAACATGGAGAATCTGTCGCTAAATACGGCAAAAGATTCACCCACAGAAGTTCCAATCCACCTCAATACCTTGCCAAAGCAGCTCACAGAGACATCTCTGAACTGTTTGTACCCGCATGCTTTTGCAAACCAGCTGTTTGTCACCTGTGCCGAAGCTGGCAGCCTTGATGTGTATGCTTTGAAGAATGGGAACCGTGTTCCTGCGGGCTGGAGCTTGGAGTTTTTGCAGGCTGCTCGAGAACAAACACCCCGTTTGGGGGAGCAGATCTTGCTCACCAACCAGATGCTCCAGCAGGGTGACAAGGCCGGCAAAAACGCTTCGAAAAAGCACTCCTTGCTCAAAGAAGTCGCCCTCCTTCACGCCGAAAACGGCGAATATTTTGCCGCTGCGGAAGTTTTTCAGGAATGGCGCCGGAGTGCAAGCAACGAGCTTGGAAGCGGAGTTGAAGCGAGCGAAACAGCTGTTCTGGATCTCTATTTCCAATTGCTCATGCTGGGCCAGAGCTTTCCGGGAGACAGAGACTCCTTGGCCTATCAACAGGCGCGCCAGCGTTTGGGTCGGAAAGATGCCTCTCTGTCAAAGGAGCGCTCGCCGAGCACGCGTTTGTTTCGGCGTCTGTTGCAGCTCCACGATGGAAATACTCCAGCGCGGGAGTCTGCTGCGGTAGGGTGGTTCGACCCAAAGCTCAATTCAGTCACTCACTCGGCGGCACAGCTGATCTTGGCTTCTCAGGTGTTGCAGCAGCTCCAAAGCCAGGGTCTGCTGCAGGAGAGTTTTGCAGCACACGCGCAGGCTGCACTGGCTGCCTCAGTGCCCGGAAACCAGCGTGTGTCTTTGGCTCTCTTTTATGGAGCGTTGAAACCCCTGCGCGCAGGGGCTTCAGAAAAACTGAGGAAGGGTGAGGCGGCCTTCTCCGGTGTTTCTCTCACGACGGCGCAGAAGCAACTGCTCGCCGTGCAGAATCTTGTTTGGGAATTGAACGTCCTTCCCACTCCGCAAGAGCGTCGTAAATCTTTCTTGAAGTTGTCGGAGAGCTTGCGAAAACTCCGCAAAGAGAAAAGACACTTCGAACACCGGGCGCAAGCGGCACTCATCATGGACATGCTCGATGAGCTCAACAGACCTCTTCTTCTCACCTATCATGTTTCGAATTGGATTGCGGGCGTGGATCTCAAAAGCTACGCCTATGGGGTTCTCATTGATCGTTACCGCGAAGTCACCTTCAAGCGGGCCTATGCAGAGTGGTCGGAGGGGAACGCCTCCGCTGCCGCAGACATCTTCTATGGTGCCATTCGCATCACCCGCGACGAAGAAGCTCACTTGGGTTTTGTGCTCACCACGCTTGGAACAAAACCCGATCAAAGAGAGTTTCTGGAAAAGCGCTATGAATCTCTCAAAGCGGCGCTTGGAGCCGACTGGAGCGGGCGCCCTGTGATGGAAGCGGTGTTGGCCCTCTTAGCCTTCAAGCGAGGCGGTGAGCGGGGTGACCTGAGCGCCGTCGAGGAAGCTCTCGCTCAACCCTTGGCTGGCCAGCCTTTGGTGAGAG
>JANQPW010000081.1 GCA_028285285.1 Silvanigrellales bacterium | reverse complement strand
AGTTGGGATCGGCCTGAAAATCTTTGCGGCTGGCGAGTTCACGGATCACGGCATTTTGCCAATGGGAAAAGTAGGCAAACTGATCGCGGCTGAGCCTTGTGGGCAAGGTCTCTTCGATAATGGCAGCCATTTCCTCAAGAACTTCGTTCCGTAGGTGAGGGTTCTTGGCGTTGTCGAAGCGCACCAAAGCCAAAAAATATTTTTTGCGAGCTTGCGACAGGGCCAGTTGGTTGGCGATCACCCGTGCAGTGGAGGGGCTCACCCTCCTTTTACCGGTGCACACCAGGTGCATGAAGTTGGTCTCTCCATACCCGAGGTCTGCTGAGTAGCTGCGGTAGGAGTACTTGCCTGTTTTTTCTTTGATGGCTTGGAACAGCTCCGTGAAAAAACGTCTCGTGGAGAAGTACTGCATCACATTCAGTTCGCGTGCAGCGGCAACTGCGGCTTCCTGGGTGTTTTTGGAGTTTTGAGTCATGGTATACATCCTTCACCCCATATATATCGGATATATGGTCAAAAAGTGAAGGGCCTGACGTCAAAAAAAATAAATTCTGTATACAAAAAGGTGGGGTCGGTCGAAATTTTGCAGCGCTTTCGGGTGCTTCACTGCGCCAAACTCTTTCCATAGCTCCCGAGGTCGCGGAAAGCCTCAAAGAGTCGCTCTTTCATGGCCACTTCACCTGCTCGCAGCCAGTTGCGCGGATCGTAAGTCTTTTTGTGGGGTTTTCCTGTGTTGGGGTCAATCTGTTCCACAAAGGCTTGAGGGTTCTCTGCAAAGATTTTTCCAGCACCCTGAGCGAAGGCAAATTGAGTGTCTGTGTCAATGTTCATTTTGAACACGCCATAGCGAATGGCCTCCGCAATCTTCTCTTTTTCAGAGCCAGATCCGCCGTGGAAGACCAAATGAAGTGGATTTTTAGCTGTGTTGTGTGTTTTTTGCACGAGCTCTTGAGAGTTCTTGAGAATCTCGGGGCGCAGCTTCACATTCCCCGGCTTGTAAACCCCATGCACGTTTCCAAAAGAGGCTGCCACCGAGAAGTGACCCAACGAATTGAGCACATCATAAGCCTGAAGAACATCTTGAGGCTGCGTGTACAGCTTGGCGTTGTCGGCGCTGGCGTCATGCTCTGAGCCCACACCAT
>JANQPW010000058.1 GCA_028285285.1 Silvanigrellales bacterium | reverse complement strand
AGTCTCTGCATCGAGTGTTTTCTCTTCTGGCTTCTGCTGCATTCTCTCGGACACTTTCTTGATTTTCAGTTTCACGCGCATGGCTGGAAGATAATTTGTTCCAACACCTTCCATCCGGACCCGGAGACCATCAGAGCCAGCTTCAAACCGCTCCTTCCACCCCTCGACCACTTCGGGTCTATAGGAGGGAATGGGCAGCAGCCTTCCAGTGTATTCCATGCTGAGTTCCGCATGCTCATCTTCGCAATTCAATATCTTCTTTTTGAAGGCATACTTTTGCACATAGCGCTCACGACGCCTCTCGTTGGGGAGGGTGTCTGACCCTTGGCCCACGTTGAGCTGTTCGTTTCCGGTATCTCCTGAGTTTCCTCCCTGCTGGAAGCAGGAGGTTTGCAGCGGGCTTAGAAAAACCAAGATCCAGAACAGGCGCAAAAACATAGACTTTTCCTCCGCAGAGCTCATGGCATTTCAATCAACGCCAAAAGTTTAGCACAGATGATATGAAGAACCTCTGGGAGTGAACGGCAGCGCCGAACGAAACCGTTCACTTGGAAGTGCGGCGGGAGTGTTTGTCTGAGGCGCGGCCAATGGCCTCAAAATCGAAGCTGACCGGCAGGTTGCTCGGGTCGACTTTCGGATTCGAAAAGCTCTGAGCCCCAGGAAGAACAGACGCTGTGCTCGGCTGAGAAGCGACAACTCCTGGGAAGGGTTGCACTTTGAGGGAATCAAAGAGGTCAACAAAGTAGTTGTTGTAGCTGATCACCAGGCCAAAGTTGGTTTTGAGTTCTAAAAAATGAAACTCGTTTTCGGGCTCAGGCTCAATAGCACTCAAGAAGTAGCTTTCTGTTTGTCGCAACGTGAGCTCATAAGCATCTTCTCCAAGATCAGGCCTTGGCATGAAACCCTGTCGACCTTCAGGCTCAAAGCTCAAGTCAACGATGAGCTCCCCTGTTTCATTTTCAGGAGTCTTAAAGTCACGAATGTCAGGCAAGACAGCGTGCCGGTTGACCAGGTAAATGCGGCTCTGGGGGCCATCAACCTCTTCATCGTCAAGATGCCAGGTGTCCCACAAACGGCGCGTGGAGCGAATCCACTGTTCCTGAGTTTGGAGGCCAAAAATGGGGTCAAGCGCATACCAACGCCCATCGTCGCCGAGCACCACAGTGGTCACGTGGAAGCGCCATTCTGTTTTGTCGGCACCTCTTCTCTTGAGATCGCCCACAATGAAGAGGTTGCGGATGGCACCAGGGTAAACACCAGCCTGACGAGCCACAAGCTGGGCAGTCATCGACCGGCCAAAACAAAATCCAGTGAGATTGTCAGGAT
>JANQPW010000057.1 GCA_028285285.1 Silvanigrellales bacterium | reverse complement strand
CGGTGGGAGGTCTGAAAGGAACCACGATTTGCGTGGTGGAAGACGACCGCACAACAGCGAAGATCTACTCCAAGTGGATGTCAGACGCTGGCGTCAATGTCATCTGGTGCGCAAGCATCGCTGAATTTCAAGAAAAGCTCGAAGGAAAAGGGGGTTGGACCAGCCAACCCGCCTCGGCACCCCGTGTGGTGCTCGCCGACCTCATTCTGCCCGACGGCGATGGCACAGAAATTCTCGCGCTCTGGCAAAAGGCATTCCCCCAAGGGCCTGTGGTCGTCGTCACCGCTTTTGCTTCCGTAGACAATGCCGTTGAGTGCATGCGCAAAGGAGCCTTCGACTTCCTCCGCAAACCTTTGCAGAAGGAAGAGCTGCTGATCGTGCTGAGCCGTGCTCTGGGTCACGCGGAAATCCTCACCGAAAATGAAAGCCTCTCCAGCGCTGTGCGCGTGCTCAGCATGGCACAGACGCTTTCCGGACTCCATGACAAAGAAAAGCTCCTCAAAACCCTTGGTCGACTGCTCCACCGAGAGTTTGGCAGCAAAGAATGCTTTGTCTTTTTCTTTCACGCCAACCGAGGCCACCTGGAGTGTTACCTCGATATCAGACAGCCAGGGCTCCCTCGGCGCATGCCCGAAAACATTGCGAGCGAATACCTCACCCAACTCATTGAAAGGCGGCCGCCCCCGCCCGAAAACTTCAGCGAGCTCGAAATCAAACACAACGCCAGCCCCAAACGCACTGAATACCGCAAGTCAAATTGCCTTGTGTATGAGCTGGGAAGCCCAACAGGGAACTGCGCCTACCTTGTGTTTGCCCATGAAGACTTGAAATCCCAGCAAGAACGGCAAAAGCAGTTTTACCCTGTGCTTGTGCAAGCGCAACGCACCTTTCAAAACGTTGATCTGGCCGCAGCTCTCTCTTTTGTTGATGAGCTCACGGGTCTCTACAACCAACGTTTTCTTGATGTGGCGCTCAACAACGAGCTCGCACGCGCCAATCGCTACGGCTCTCCTGTGACCGTGCTCTTCATCGACATGGATCGCTTCAAAGCCGTGAATGACACCTTTGGGCATATCGTGGGAAGTGCCGTGCTCAAAGCAGCCTCCAAGCTGCTGAAGACGTGCATGCGCGATGCGGATCAGCTGCTTCGCTACGGAGGAGATGAGTTTGTGGCGATTCTTCCCAACACAAACCAGGAAGGCGCGGTCATTGTTGCTGAACGCATCCGAGAATCCTTTGACCAGCAGCATTTTGACGTGGCTGAGGAAACGAAAATTCCCGAAGCCACCCACCTGCACTGCACCACAAGCATTGGCCTGGCTTCCTACCCTGCCGTGTCCACCGAGGCGCGGGAGCTTGTTCAGCTTGCCGATAACGCCATGTACGAGTCGAAGCGAGCGGGAAAAAACCGTGTCACCTGCGCTGATCCGGAAAAACTCAAGCAGCAGGGCGATCATCGCGAAGGTAACTTAAAGAAAACAGCTAGTTAAAAGCAGTGGGAAACCTAGATCTCCACACCAAAGCTAACGGTGACCTCTTGCTCATGAGGTTCTGTTTCTGGGAACTTGATAAAGTAAAAGTCATAGTCAATTGAACCGGTGAATGAACCCAGCAATCGAAAACCAACCCCCGCAGCAGCAACGGCATGGAACTTGATCGGATCGTCAATGGTTTCCTTGGTTCCATTAGGTTTTTCAGTGATGGTGAGATCACGCTTGCGAGCGCGCACACCTGCTCCCAGATTCAGCCACACCATTCGAAACAAACGGGGCCGAAAAACAAACTTTGCGACTCCCAGCTTTTGAGACTCTTGGTAACGATACTCGGCATCAGGATCATTCGTGTCAACGTTGGCATCTTCTTCGAAGTTGATCTCATCAAACTCATCGCGCAAGGCCACAGACTTCTTGGTTTGATCAACTTCGTTCACTCCCACCTTAACGTCGAGACTCAAGAACCGCATGAGACCTATCCCCACACGCAAACCATAGGTGGTGCGTTGGGTCACACTCTCCTCGCTCGACTCTTCCCCAGGTTTGATCTCTTTCGTTGAGCTCACAGAAGCGTAAGGCCCTACAGAAAACCGACTGGCCGCTTCAGCAATTTCTGACCCTCCTGAAACGAAGAGAAGGGCTAGAACAAGCGCCGGTTGCATCACTCTTTTTGAAGGGGTCACGGTTTTCTCCTTTTCTTCTCCCTCTGATGTTCTCGGACAATCAGGGTGTTCTGGGGCGGCAGATTTTCTCAGGCCGACGTAAAACAGACGCCTGCCTGACACGATGCGGCTTGCATTGAGCTGACTCCGCTGCAAAAATTGTCCACAGGTGCCTGTGTTTCGGGGAGTTGTGATCACAAGAATCGGAAGAAAATGAGCACGCGTCATCTCTACATCACACCAAGCGTGGCCGAAGCCCTTCATGAGTCGCAGCTCGATGCCTTAGAGCTGGCTGGCCTCGATTGCAGTTATCAAATGAAAACCCTCGAAAGCAGCTTGAAGCTCCCTTTTGCTGCTGAAGAGTCCGACAACTGCGATCTCGTCGTGACCACAGCACCTGATTTCCTGGCCATAGCCTCTCACTCCCCCAAGATTGCGCAGAAAGACCTGGTCTTGCTGAATCTGGGAGGAAACACTGTTCTCAAAAACCGACTCCACCCTGTGAGCCCATGTTTCACAGTGGGAGCCTCCACCCCTGTGATTCTCCGTGGTGTCATGGGAAGCATTCTGGAGTTTCGAGTTGGAGTGGGCCATCGTGGCCCTTTGGCGCGATTGGCAAACGCCAATGGCCACGAGTGCTTTCAGTGCGAGATCACCTCCAGCTCGCAGCGGCTCAAGGTCCAAGAGCAGGTGAGCCAGTTTGCAAAAGACGTCATTCGGAAACACCGTGCGCAAATCGCCCAAGGCACTGCCCAATACGCGAAGAGCATCAGCGACATTCTCGACGAGCTCCTCATGAATGCCATTTGGGACGCTAACCCCAGCATGCATAGCCTCGATCGCAGCCAAGCCATTGATCTCGAGCCGGGCTGTGAAGTCAATATTGAGTGTGCCTGTGACGGCACCAATCTTTCTCTCACTGTGGAAGACAAACAGGGAACGTTCCCGCAGTCGGCAGTGGCTGGCCCGCTTGCCTACGCCCTTGGACTCAAGCCCACCATTCAGGTGAACGAAGGGCCAGGGGGAGCGGGGCTGGGCCTTTTCATGATCCTCCAGCGAACCTCTCTTCTCAGCTTCGAAGTTAAAGAGGCGGCCCACACACGAGTGACCGCTGTGATGCGCCTTGATGAGTCCGTGAGAGAAATGCAAGCCCGTCCAAAGACCCTCTTGCTGTTCGATGAGGGCATGCTCGAGAAACCTCTTTCCGCCGGCACACCGCCTTCTTCTTCGTGTGCTTCCTGATGCAACCGTCCGACTCCAAGCCGCAGAATGTGGGTCCGGATGGCAAAGTCCCCCATGACATCAAACGAAAAATATCTCCCATCATGCACCGCTGGCGAGTTGGTCCTTTCACCATAAAAGAACCCCTGAGTGCGTTGAGCCACTTTGCGGGGGCCGTGGTGGCCCTGGGGGCTTTTCTTTCACTTTTTGCCTTTCCCCAGGGAAACGCCACAAACGCTCAGCTTGCTGCCTTCGCTGTTTATTCCTTGAGCATGTTCGCCGTGTTTATGGCCAGCACACTTTGCCACGGAGTGCCCGCCTCTATGAAATGGCAGCACTTCTTCAACCGCCTCGATCACGCAATGATCTTCACCTTTATTGCGGGCTCCTACTTCCCTGTTTTCTTGGTGGGCACCCCACCCAACGTGGGCATTCCCATTGTGATCGCCGTCTCCTTGATTGGTGTCGTGGGCATTCTTCTTGAATTCTTCGGACCCCGCAAAACAAGAAAGTGGGGCACGCTTGCCTTCGTGGCCATGGGCTGGGTGGGCGTCACAGGGTTTTCCTCTCTGCTGGAAAACCTTCCAGGCCGCTCTCCGTGGCTCATCGCAGCCGGTGGAGTTATCTATACCCTCGGAGCACTCATCTTTGTGTTCAAACGACCGGATCCCTTCCCCCGTGTCTTTGGTTATCACGAGATCTTTCACATCTTTGTTTTGGGGGGTTGTGCTCTGCATTTTTGGGCGATCTGGTTTGAGCTGCTTC
The DNA here is from genome assembly GCA_028285285.1 of Silvanigrellales bacterium. Classification (GTDB taxonomy): domain Bacteria; phylum Bdellovibrionota_B; class Oligoflexia; order Silvanigrellales; family Silvanigrellaceae; genus JANQPW01. The sequence goes on along the minus strand of JANQPW010000057.1, from coordinate 772 downwards.
CCACGCTGCGCTGAAGCCGGATCCTGGTCAGTTGACTTTCGCCCTGATACCATCAGGCGCAATTGATCGGCATTTTAGGAGAACGGTCCATGAGCTCCACGCTTCACCACTGGCTTGAACGTTTTGACACTCAAGCGCGCAAACACATGGTCTTGGCTCCTCACACGCTCACCACTCGCTGCGGCTCTCAGCACCCCCTTTGGGCAGGTGATCGCCCCGCCCACATCGTCATTGGCTGCCTCATCCACGGGAATGAGTATGGATCCCTTCCCGCTGTTGTGGAGTGGCTCGAGTCGGAGCCCCCGCTTTTTTCAAAAATCCAGGTGAGCGTGATTTTAGGTAACCCCGCTGCTGGGCGCGCCGATCAGCGCTTCTTAGAGCAAGATCTCAACCGGATGTTCCATCCTCAATCGCCCGACTGCCGAGAACGCCGCCGCGCCCAAGAACTTCAACCGCTCCTCAATGCAGCGGATCTTTTCATTGATTTCCACCAGACCATTGAGCCCACCGATCGGCCTTTTTTCATTTTTGGGTATCACAAGAGCAGCGCGCACTGGGCCCGATTGCTCAGCCTTGGTGTGGCCGACACTTGGGTCACTCGCGCACCTGGAAAAAGCTTTGCCCCCGGCCAACTCTGTGCCGATGAATATGCCAGAGAGAGAGGCTGTGCAGCTGTTACCCTTGAACTGAGCCAAAAGGGTTTTTGTGATGAAGCAACGAAACGGGTGCACACCCTGCTACAGAACATGGAAAATTTGCTCCTCCGTGAGAA
>JANQPW010000048.1 GCA_028285285.1 Silvanigrellales bacterium | reverse complement strand
CTCTCACTCACCTCGGCCGCCTGGTGAAGATCCGGACCATCCACTGACGGATAGGCGATCACAATGTCGTCAAATCCCGAGTGTGCGAGCTGCGCCGCCTCAGCCGCTGAATAGGCCAGCAAGCCACGAAATTGTGACTGCTTTTCAAACACCCTTCTCATCAGAGAGACGCAGCGAAGCGACTTCGAGGCCATTCGAATGGAATACCCATTGGCACGCTCAACGAGATGCTGGGCATTGGCGTCGAGCGCATCAAGATCAACAAAAGCGAGTGGGAGGTGATGTGTCCGCAGCTCCTTTGCCAAAGTAGCGAAGTCAATCATGTCAAGTGTTCTCTTCCATTAATCTCTTGAAAAAGGGATTGAGAAATTTACCCCCAGGATCACACTCCTCTCGGTGCTTTAAAAAGGCCGGGAACTCTTCATATGTTTTACGGGGATTCTCCCAGAAGAGTTTACCCCAATGAGGTCGACCACCCAACGCTGAAAACTCACGAGACAAGTCTTCAAAGAAGCTTCGATAACCCTGCCCAAAAGCCGGATGGGTGTGGACAGAAACGAAAACCGAGGGTTCTCCTTGCGTGGGTGAAAGCATGTTTCCACGATCCTCACGTGTGAAGCGAACCTCAGTTGGGTAGTTGGGGTAAAAATCAGAAGACGATCCTGCGTGATGCTCACAAACATTCGCATGAGCCTGAAGCGCATCTGCAGCAAGTGAAATGGGAAACGCATACTCCGTTTCGTAAAACTTTCCGCTACGTGTCGCAATCATCACCCGATGCGAATGGTCCACATACTGGGTTTCGCCCGCTAGTCGTGGCAGAAGCGGCATGAGCTTTCGAATGGTCGAAGGACGTCGGGAAGACAAGCGCAACACCGACTCCAACACCCAATTCTCCATCACAATGTCGTTAAAAAAACGAGCAACACTTCTTTGCCTTAAAGGTTCGTCTGTTTTGTTTCTAAAAATTGCCAACACTTGATCGGAATACGGAAAAGAAAAAAACTCGAAGTGATCATTTTCCAAATAATGTTTGGGTTGGAGCGCATCGGTCAGAGACATCACACTCGATCGATGCTCGAGCCGATGCGCCGGAGCCGCTTGAAGCGTGATTGCATGAATGACTCCCAAAGTTCCCAAAGACAAACGTGCGGCCCGAAGAGCCTCACGATCACCTTCACGATCTGCCGACAGTGAAAGCAGTTCACCGTTTGCTAAAACCAGGTCTATTCCTCGAACGACTTCCTCGTCTGAAAAGGAACCCCAAGCCATTCCAGTTCCATGTGTTCCGGTAGAAACAACACCCGCCAAAGACTGTCGGTCAATATCTCCCAAGCTGGGGAGACACAAGCCATGCTGATGCAATAAGGAATTCAACTCAAAAAGTTTTATCCCGGCCTCGACACGAACGAGTCCCCGATGAGGGTCCACATCAAGCACCTGTTTCAGGTTGTCGGTGAGAATCAAAACACCTTGCGAATTGGCCACATCAGAAAAACTATGACCCGACCCAAGCGCCTTGACCAGCGGTGCTTCTCGAACAACCCTGCAGAGCTCTTCCAAACTGCGCGGCGACTCCGTGCGTGATTGTGAAAACTTCAGGTTTCCGGCCCAATTTCGCCGCCTCACAAGCTACTCCATCATTCAATAGCAAATGGCAATGTGCAGCCAGTGAAAGAACTTGGCTGCGCTTGACGCTTTAACCGACTCCAACCACTGTGGCATATACGGTATGATCCGGGAAGTGTCTCAGCTGAAACATGCCACTCAATCTCGGCCTGAGTTCTTTTTCGGCGATCGCGATTCCATTGAACGATAGTGTCGGGATCGTTGTCTGACCACACCTCGAGCCAGCTCTCTCCTGCGAGGCGTTGAACCGAAACAAAACTGTCTCTCGACCTAAAGTTTTGACGGGGATGAGCGCTCCAAAATCGTGCCACAGCCTTGTTTCCTCGAGCGACAGCCACTTGCGGCTGATCGATCACTTCTCCAAACACAGCACCGTCTGGCAATCTGTCCACAAACACGCGGAGCTCAATTTCTGTTTCTTCCCACGGAGGAAGTTCAACCACCGGAAGCCCATGAGGCTCTCCAAGGAGATCTCCAGCCAGTCTCTCAAAGATATCGATAAATGCGTCCAAGGTGTGCTCACCGTACAAGGTTGATGCTCCCTCATAGTGCTGCATGCTGTATTCCTCGGGAGTGGCGACATAGTGAGCAAAAGCATTGGAAAGCGCTGCCAGCACAACCGTAGGGTTTTCCACGCCGGAGTTCTCAAAAACGGCAGTCAAGGCAGCTCGCAGCCTTCTTCCTGCCATTGTATTGATTTCGCTAGGAATTGCCGCTATCACAACGTTACCTATACGAAGAAGCTGAAATGGCAGAACATTATCTGTCCAAGGCGTTGGCATTATACCCGTTGGCAGAAGTATTGGTTTAGCTCCATGGCACTTTTGCAAAGCAGGGAGCAACGTGATCTTTGGCCAATTGTCACCATAAACTGTTCCTTCATTAAAGAGCGGAAAAGGCGAACCATTTTCTGTTCCAGCAGCAAAGGCAACTCCCAACGCTGAAGAACAAGTTGAAACCGGCCCTGGCAAATGTTTTGCTTGAAATTGGTAGCTGCTCATATCAACTGCCACACTGACCATCTCCAAACGCGGATTGAGCTCTGTCTCTGCGTTTTCCCATGACTCAGTGGCTTTTTCAAACTGCAGTACCGCGTTTCTTTTGTTTCTCACAAAATCGTCTTCCTGAGGCCCCGTCACCGGATAGGGGCTGACATCACCACTATTGCTCTGTGCAAACGCACCGACAAAACCTTCCCGACCGATCTCCTGAAATCGCTTTTCGAACAGATAAGCGGCAAGGCCTTTATTGTCTCCACTAATAACAGACACAAGAGCAGAAAGGGAAACAGGATGGACCGCAAACCAGTTCACCGAGCCCAAAGGTTCACCGGCTGTGTTCTCAAAGCGAAGAAGCACAAACTCCTCGTCAACATCACCGCCGTAGGCCTCGCGCTCTTCTTGAGGGTTGGCCCTATAGGCCGGCTCGGAGCGGTTGAAGCCCGCCCCAGAAAGCGATGACTGATGCATCCAAACACGAGACTCAATTCGGCTCTCGTGTGCCGCGGCAATAGACTGGGCGATGCCCTCAACGAGAGGCTCAACACTATCTCGTTGCGGCCCCGAAGAAGTGAGGTTGTACATCCATCGGCCAGCATATCCTCCCGGGCCGTTGTGTGTGTGGGTGGCGGTCACAATGGTGTTGTGCTGGTCATACACTCCAGGCAAAAGCTCCTGAAGCCGAGAGATCACCCTCTGCTTCACGTTTCCAAAAATCTGTGCCACGTCGACCACAGCAATCGCTACCCGATCTCCATCGCAGGGCTCTTCCAGCACAAAAGCCCGAGACCACTGACGCATGTGAATACCGCTGCTTTTTTGTTGAGGGTCCACGTAACCCATCATGACAACACCCAAGGCTGGCCCCGTCACATCTGCCTTCCCAACACCAAGAACCCAATGAGGCTCAGGCACGTTAGAGTCGTCACACGCAAGAGCCCTCTGCAACCCTAAAGCCAGCAGAGCCACACTTGAGAACAAAACCACAGTTGAATATCTCCAGAAAACACGCATTGGCTCCCTCCCCATTTTCTCTTTCAGAGGCTCACGCAGGAACTGCGGCACGCATACTTTTTCTATTGTGTGAATAACAACAAATGTAACTTAACAAGAATCAGATAACAACTAAACAAAAGGTGTTCAGTGTCCTAAAAGACGTAAAATTTGACGCATTTTTTGGATGGTTTTTAACTTCTGAAGAGGAAACTCTCCAACGCGGGTGGGGGTAGGAGTGAGAGAAAAGGAGTTCACAGGAGTTGAGCTTTCAAAGGCAAGCTCCGCGGGATAGGCTTCTTTTAAGAGAAACCGATTCGAGTCGGCTCGAGCCGCCAAAAGAGCCTTAATTTTAGTAGCATCTTCAAAGGGAGTCAATTGTTCTGCAACCAGCCTCGACAGCAAAGGTGCCGAAAAACTCGTTCCTGAAACACTTGTGAGGAACCCTTCTGGAGCGGCAGCCACAACAGATTCACCCAGAATGTAAAAATCCACGCAGTCACCATAGTTTGAAAAATCACTGATTCTTCCTTGATGGTTCAGACTGCCCACGATCAGAGTCTGCTCATCTCTCAGACATCGGGCCGCATCTTCCACTGTGTCTATGCGGGCACCACTGTTACCCGCTGACTGAACAAAGAGCAAATTTGCTGGTTCTGGATGCTTCTTTTTCCGTTCTTGACTGAGTGCGTGTGAGATCTTCTCATGCTCCACAGACAGTCGAAGAAATTCGGTTTCATCGAAAACACATCCCGACTCGCGGAGGAGATTCACCATTGTGGAGTGGAGAGGTGCCCCAGCGCTGAAGTTCACTACTTGAACGCCATGCTTCTCAACGATGTCATCGAGTTCTTTCTCAACTCCAAGGGTCGGTCGGTTGATGAAAGCTTCTTGAAACGAAGGCTCCTTGAGAATCCTGTTCTCCTCGGCGAATTCATTCAGATCAGGACACCCGCCAGATGATGCGATTTCCTCACCAGAAGAAGCCAACTCAACCTGCAGGAGAATCAACGTGGCCTTCGGGTTCTGGTACGCAATCACACTAGCGGTATTTGTTCCATGGTAAGAAAACTCAGGTTCATAGTTTTCATCAAGACCATCAACAATACGCGTGACACGAAGCCAAAGATCGGTGTCCCAAGACTCCTGCCCGGAACCTTTGCTCTGAATGACACTGTTCCAGCGGTCTCTCAGCGAGACTATTTCCTGAAACGCAGGTGATTTTTCCAGTCCAATCCCGTTCACAATTTCACAAGAGACAGTCTCTCTCTTGAGATCTTCAATTGCCGCTGCAAGCTTCTCCTCGTAACTGAGCGCAGCGGTCGCGGCAGGAGCGCTCGAAGAGCCCTGACACTTCAAGGTGTAAATGGCGGCAAGCTTCCCTTGGAAAACGGGGTGAGACACATCAAACCCGTCATCCATCACAAGAACCGCAGGTTGTCTCTCTTTGTTTGGCTCCGACGGGTCTGACTCAGCAGGCTTCGCTGCCGATGAGTTTGGAGGATTTGCACCTGGACCGGGCTGGGGTCGGTCAACTTCCGACTGGGGGTCAGGATTCTGAGCCGGTTCTTTATCGCGTGGGGCCGGGCTCTGAATTTCAGCCGGACATCCCGTCAGAACAAACAAAAGCGTCAGAAACACAGCCCCAGAGATCACTCCCCAACCGCGTGACCAGTTCATACACAACCTCTCAACAAGCACGAACTCATTCAGAGGCTATCGGACGATCTCGCCCAAAACTGAGAATCGGTGTCTCAGCCAGAGCTCTTACCGCGCGCTTTCAACACATGCCAAGATTTGGTCAATACTAAAAGCAAGTTGGCAACTTTGCTCAAGAATAAATTCATTCAAAACTTGGTTCTTTATGGCTCTCAGACACTGCATTCGCTGATCATGGACAAAGACACGCTGGTTGCAAAGATCGAGCGCGGTTGTTTCAATGAGCTGAGTGCTCGCAACTTCCTGAAGGCACTCACGTCTTTGTTCTGGTAACACTGAAGTGTCGCAATAGTTTCTGAGCTCAGGTATCACGTCTGCGGTTCCTCCACCACTCACAAAACCGTTGCGATCCAAGCAATCAATCAGCCTGCCTGGCACAAATTCAACCTCACAAATGCTGAGCTGATAGCCTTCATACTCCTTGTTGCTCACAGCCTGGAGACAACTCACCCGGTCTGCTGGAACAAAAATTCGTGACTCACAGAGATAAAACGCATCGTCATCAAGTGAAGCTGTGCGTGCGAGCGTTGAAAAACACTCTGTTCTATCGTCTCCAAAGAGAACGCCACAGTACGATTCGCCTTTTGCAATGACTGCTGAATTGTCAACTTTTGGCTTTGTCACAATCTCTTTCGTTTGAGACACATCGGACTCTTTTCCGCACGAAAAATAGAAAAAGAGAATTGAAATCACCGCTAAATACCGAAGTTCACGCATAGACCACTCCACAATTTTCAGGGGAAAGCCAGGCACCATGATTGCCAGACCATCAACTCGCAAGCAAAGATTGAGCCAACAGCCGCGCACCGGATTGACATAAACATGAGATGCCGACTCACACCTAAAGAAACCAAGTTGAAGGTCATCAAATCCTTTCCCTGAAAATCTTTTTTCAGCAGTCTTCATTGAGTAAGGCCTTTCCCTGCCGATACTCCCCGAAAACAGGGCCCATGTTTGGTGGGCCAACCTGCGAAGGGAGTTAGCCGTGCTTAAACTCAGTTCACATATGTCTTGCTTCGCCAAGAGCTCTGGCATAGCCCTGCCTCTGCTGCTTGCGCTGATTGCATGCGGAAAAAACATTGCCTTTCAGGATCCACCCGAACTGCCAACTCCCTCCGGCGAGCTCGAAGAAAAAGAAGCCGAGGTCAAACCTGAGGCCAGAGGAGCCGATCAAACCGCCGACGCCCCCAATGAACCCGCCGGCAGCACAGAACCAGATTCTGGCGGCTCTGAGGAACCCGCTCTCGACGATCCCAGCCAAGAAGAAGGTGTGGTGCCAGATGACACACAAGTGAACGACCCAACAGCTGATCAACAACCAGGCTCTCCAGACAGCACTCCGAGCGATACCCCCATGCCTGACACCCCACTGCCCGGGAGCGGCGGCTCAGACGATCCTCTTTCTCCAGAGCTGGAATTGATCAATCTCTGTCGCGCAGAAAACACCGAAACGGTCACACACACAATTGTGTTTGATGACAACGGACTTGACACTTTTGGATGCCCATGGGGAGAAGGTGACAACGGCGATATCTCCGACGGAGTGCTGACAGCTCGGGTTGAAGAGATCAGCGATATCCCCCTCGAAGCAGGCAAAACCCTCTGTGGCTTCAGCATCAACTCAAACGTTGAGACACTCAACTATGACGACGAGCTGCTGCTCACATTCAACGATGCCATTGTTCTCTCAAGCCACAACTACAACGCGCGATTTGAGCAAATCGAAGAGCTTTCGGGCGTGTTTCTCTACGAGTGGCCTCAGCTCCTTGGCGGAATGAATCCAGGCCCTGATGAAGAACCCAACCCGTATTGCCTAGGAGAAACGGCATGCGAGATTCCCCGAACCAGTCAACCTGGAAGGTTCGCTCTCGAGCTCACTGGAGAAGACGGACTCAAGATGGCTCGGCTCGCCCAGCTGCAAAACCGTGCGCAGCTGAAACTGATCACAACGGGTGACGACGAAACGACGGACTGCCGCCACTCGCCCATCACCCTTGACCTTGAAGTGATCGTGACGAAATAGTTTTTGGTTGACGTGAGGATGTTCAAGGAAGACGCAGCGTGAGCGACTCGAAGAGGAGTGCTCGAAAGTCACCATCGTTGTTGTAGTATGACTGAATTCCAAGATACCCGAAGCGAGGGCTCTCGCTGTTCGATCGGTTCAATTCGGACACAAGCGTTTCCGAAGCATCCGGATTTTGATTTTCCTCTCCGAGCCAGCGCATCCAAACCCTTTCACGTGAACCTCGTTTTTCAACACGGACGGAGTACCTCTCTCCAGGGTCAAGCCGGTATTCGGAGTGCATGATTTGGTTCTCTTCCCCATAAAATCTGCCATTTTGGGTGCTGGGTTCAAATTCATTGGCACGTGCGCCAGCAAGCAGCTGAACTTCCACTCCTGTCCAGGCCGCAAGAAAGGCACGTGTTCGATTGAGAAGCTGAGATCGCCAATCACTGGGCCAGGTCTCCCCGGGAGTGAGATCTTCAAGAGGAATGCGAGGATCAATAAAGCCAAAGAAAATTCCAGAGTTTGCCAATTCAAAGCTTCCTTCCGGTACTTTAAACTGAGCAGTCAAAACAAAATCTTCCAGTGGACGCTCAAAAACCAGAAGTCCAAAATCTCCGCCTCCTGTGGTTGTTGTGAGTTGTCCGATATCATTGATGTAGAACTCGTAAGGCGATGAATCTTCGCTACGAATGGGAAAGAACTTGTCGAGGTTTAAACAGTTTGGGCCAAAGACGCACACTTCTTCGTTCAACCTGAAATCATCTTTTGGCTCAGCAAGACTGGAGCGCGTGAAACAACCTGAGAGAATGCTGAGGACACTCAAAGCACAAAGTAACCGAAACAAGCTCACCGCAATTACCTTAAAATAATGTTTTGAGATCGCCTCTAAAAGAACACCACATCACTTCCAGAAACAAGATCACCCTGGGTGTGCAGGTCTGAGTCGGGAAAGAAGCTCTCAAACACCGACTTCTCAAGATTCGTCACAAGCCATCTGCTTGTTTCTTTAATTCCCCACGACCCCTCAAACTCCCGCTCAAAGACCTGAACATTCGACAACTGAGAAAAGTTCTCCGTGAGAGCGCTTGCTTCACTCATGCGATGCTCCAGAACTTGCCGAAGCGTGTCGATTTGCTGCAGTTCAACAATGAGATTCATGCCCGCTTCCGGCAGGTTTTCAACAACACCATTGATTTGACCGCAAAGGTCGTTCCACGTTGCATCTGAGCGCTGACCCCAAACCGAAAGCATTCTCGAAATTCCATCTTTCTGGCGGCTTGAAACCTCTGAGCTTTGAAGCCGCATCCAGGCCTCTTGAACTGGGGCTGGGTCAAGGAAATGATCGATGGAAGCAATGATCTGGCTTCCAACCGTCTCCAGCGGTTCAACAGCAGATTTCAGGGCTTCATTAGTCTTCGAAAAGGAACGAAGAATTCCAAGCAATTGAATGGGGCGAATCGACGGGCTCTGAGAAAGCGCGCCGAAGAGAGAGCTTCCAAGGCCCAGTGACATGTTCCGCACAACATCTGAGACACCTTCAAGCTTCTTCAAACGATGAATGAGCCTTGCCTCATTGAAGTCGGCTTCAGCACTAAATCGCGCGCTTGGGCCACCAAAAAGAAGGAGGGCCTTTCGAATGCGAAGTATTCCCAGCACTTGGGAAAGAACACGGAAGGAAAGAGCAGCAAATGACAAGGAGCAAGCCGATAGTATCGTTGCCACAAAGCAAATGTAACGAGCAACCTCTCCTTCAAACTCTTTCATATCTTTGAGGTTCATGAGGCCTTCGCCATGAATGGCCTGCTGGACCAGCAAAAGATCACATGAAGGGCCTAAGCTCTTCATTTTTTTACAGGCCATGATGACTTCCGACGTGTCCATCAGCCTCCCTGAGTCGGTCTGGCCCAACCGAGAGCTTCCCGCAAGCACGCTCTGTGTGTGCTCCTTCGCCCACTCCCCATCAATGGACAGCAACTGCTCATAGAGGCCAATGGGCACTTCCGTAAGCTTCCCCTGCCAAAGTTCCTCCGATTTCAGCACTCTCACCAATGTGTCGAGGCCAGCCCACGAAGCGCCCCTCAACCCACTGAGCGAAAGGGGTTTGGCACGGTCGTTCGCCAAATCCAGATCAATTTGAGATGCTTCGGTCAACAGCCCAACTGCCGTGGGCATTCCTTCAGAGAAGGAGATCGAGAATTCACTTTCAGAGACCGAACGTTCAAGAATACTCATTTTCGCATTCCTTCGCGCGAGTTGATGGGTTGATGCACACCACAATTGTAAACCACGGAAAATCTCTCCAGTGGCCACTTTCTTCACTCCGCATATGAATGGTTCACAAGGAAAATTTCTTCTACTGTTCCCCTAGCTTGGGACTCGCTGCAGGAGTTTCCGAACAAAGCTCGACACCCAAAACCAATGACTCCTCAAGTTTTCCCACCACCGTCCGAAGGTCAGATGCAAATGCAATATTCGGGGAGTGTGAGGTTGACTTCTCAACACAGGGCATTCCGAGATGCGGCTTATCGGCATCTCCAAATGGCTGCTTCTCTTAAAGACAATTCACTTCCAACGTCTGAGTTGTCTGAGAGGGAACGTCAGGAGATTCTCGGTTTAGCCGAGCTGGATAGCCTTGTTGAGGCTGCGGCTGAAACATTTTTTGAACATTGTGTTCAGGGCAAGCTTTACGAAATGTGTTGTGATTGGACACAAAAAAAATTGGATCAGGCAAACCGAGGAGGCCACATGTCTAGTACAGATGACAAGATCAATGCGATGATCAACCAGGTCGAAGCTTTTGTTCAGAAAGGGGAGCGTTTACTCAGCGACCTTCAGTCTATTCAAGGGGGTGACTCAGCGGGGCAGGAGTCTGCAACAGATAGCAACCTCAAAGAAAGAGTGATCGCTTCTCTCACCAACGACGCCTTTGCGAGTCGTCTCTCCGAGCTGATTGGAGACACTAAAGAAGATCCAGCCACTCACGCGGCTCTCCAAGAGATGGGCCTGCGCTGGATCGGGTTTGTGCGAAAAATGTTCGAGCCCGTAGAAGACAACGAGGAAGTTGCTTTTATGGCTTCCCAGATCTGTGGAGCACTCCGCTCAAACTGGTTCATCATCAACACCGCAATGGGCTATAAAATGGCCAAAGGCGAGTTTGACGCAGAAATCACCTATGCGGGATCACTTGTGTCGATGATTCTAGAGGCTCTTGAACCATTTGCGCACGAACCATCCTTGGGGCAAATCTATACTGCGATCTCGTCAAAAGCCGCGTGACAAAGAGTCACACAAAGCTGAACGGGGCCCAAGGACCATTCCATTCAAAATGAAAGCATGAACTCTTTTCACGAGCGAGTTCCTCGAAGGCTCGGGCGCAGTCAGTTCGAAAGTTCTGATTGTCTCTTGGCACCAGCGTCGCAAATCGACCAACCACTCGCTCCTTCGACTTTGCGTTTTGCCAATCTTCTCTGACTGAAAGAGAATTGGTGGGAAATCCACACTTCGCAAGAATGTTCCGCACACCATCTAGCACGTCTTCTGCTATCTCACTCTCATTTTGCCGATGTCTCTTTTTTCGTGCCAAAGACTGAAAATAGCAACTGCCCGAAACAGCGTTGTGAGCCGCAGACTCTCTGGGTGTTGCAACGGTGTCCGTCGCTGCTGCTCTTTTCACGGTCAAACCCCATTCAAGTCCACTGAGCTCCCAGAGCTTGTTTTGATCAAGGCCAGAAAAAACGGATTGAGCCTTGCTTGTCATAGCCTCCACCGAGGAAAAGAGGCTACCAAAACCGATGGGAATGGAAGGGGCGATGCTGTGAATGGTGTTGCAGACACCTGCGTGTTGCTGCAGGCGGGGAGCAATCCAATCGATATTCTTCATAAGCTCATCGATGTCGTCTCTTACCCACTCCTGCCTTTCTTCAGCTGCGCAGATGACCAAGCCACACATTTGGGAACCGCAAGAAAAAGGAAACACCGAGTGGCCCAACTCACGCGACACCACCTCAATTTTCTCTCGTTGGTCCTTTGAGGAGGTCAGCGCAAGACTCTTGAGCATCCACAGGCTTTGTTCCCGCTCCAAGCGAGGAGACTTCAACACGGGAGAAGTAACGCTTTGTTTTTCCATGGCTAACCTCAGCTCTGCGCATCAGCTAAAAATGGTTTCGCACTCGCCACTGCTGCCTGATCTTGTCTCATTGAGCTCTCAAGACGCTCAATTCTCTCAACAAGACTCTTCTCGTCCTTTTCATTTTGATCTGTGGAAAGAAAGCTCGATCCATTTTTCCACCAATCCATTCCCATTTCGACCGCCTTGTCTACCGAACAGACGACAAGACGAATCTGAATGGTCAGAAGTTCAATGTCCACGAGATTGACCTTGATATCACCCGCAATAACAATACCTTTGTCGAGCACACGTTCGATCACATCGACAAGATTCGAACCACCGGTTGAGGTCGTCACAGTTTTATGCGTCATGGGTCTTTCTCCAGTGTTTGCTACATGAGTTTGCCGAGCGGTCCCAAGTCGAGGTTGAGCTCCTCTTCCTTGACCCCAAAAAGATCGCACAACCGAGCCAATTCCTGTGCCTGGGCTTGAAAAGTCCTTCCAGCCCGCTCGATTTCCTCCTCGCTGAGCTCTCCTCTTTCATATCGCTTCAACGCCTGCCGCTGCATCAACTCATGCAGAAGCTTGACAATTGTCAGGGCTAAACCACCAAGTCCATTTGCAAGCTTTTCTGTATCAACACGAGTTTGGGTATCCTTCGCGTCGGTCATACTGCTGACTCGCCCTGGGGCAAATCTTCCTGTTTCTTTGGCGTTGTGCTGGCATTCTGGAGCTTGCCAAACTCAGAAATCACAAGACCAAGACTGATGTAAACAAGATCAATGTCTGCAACGCTCAAGACGATTTCTCCACGAGCTGCGACTCCAGTGTCTAAGGCAGAATCGATGACATCCAGCAGAGAGTTCTGTTCCGCTTGCACAATCTTCTTCCCTCTCTCTGCTGAGCTCAAAATGGCTTCCTCATTCAAATGGCAGAGCTTTTTCAGCCCTTGTGGCCGCCCTGAATTTCGATAAGGTCGACCAGCTTTTCGATGAGGAAACACTCCTTGCTCGTTTTTGGTTCACAGTCTTTCCTATAGATACTATGAACAACTTTAGGCTGCAGCGGCGCAAACTCTTGCAGGTAGGCGTCAATGATTTGTGATTCACTTTTGAACATGTCATCACAGATGTTGCAGGAGTCTCGGTGACGAACCTGATTGATGAGTAGACCCGATACCGCCGTGCCAAGCTTTTGGAGATTTTTGTGAAGATCACGACATTCCTCAAGGCACATATCTGTTGCCCGAGTGACCATGATTGCCCCACATCGCGTTGGATCTTGAATAAGCTCGCGAAGAGCCCTCACTCTCCGTTTGAGAAGAAAGAGCTCTTTATTGAGGCCAAGCGAAGAGAAAATATTTTTGTACTTGAGAAGGATTGAGAAGATCGTCTTCAGCCAATCTTCGATGATTTCGGGCATTGAAAGAAGCCTCACGAGGTGGCCAGAGGGGGCAGAATCCACAACTATTGCATCGTAAGAACCCTGCTCAAAAGCATCTGAAAGAACAAGCAGTGCCATGAGCTCATCCAAGCCAGGGGGAGTCAACTCAAGAAGGCTAAGAATGGCCTCCTGGTCATGTCGCAGAGAAAACGACGAACCGTTCAACTTCTCGCCGAATGCTTCTTCAATGTGACGACCCAAGCTCTGCCTCAGTGAAGCGAGTTCCTGAGCGGGATCAACTTCCATTGCATCGACGCTTGCACTACTAAATTCAAACTCCAGAGTTTGAGGCTTCTTCCCCAAAGCAACGCCAAACCTATCTCCAAGTGAGTGGGCAGGATCGGTCGAAATAACAAGGACAGATGGGCCTGCCTCACTTTGCGCGAGGGCAACGGCAATGGCAGCAGCCCAACTCGTTTTGCCAACTCCCCCCTTACCAACCGACAAAAAGAGCTGACGGTGGCAAAGCTCAACTCGATCATCGCGAGAGTCGTGGACTTGTTTCTTTTGTACGGCAGCGGATTTCCGTTCAGCGGAATGGTCGAGCGGGCCTAAGAGGTGAGACACGTAGTTCTCAACAAACTCTCCCTTGTCGGCAGCGCCAGAAGCTTGAATGAAGAACGACAAGTCTGCTCCTAAGGCCGACATAAGTCTCTCGGCCTCCGTGTTTGCCTCAACAAAATTTGAGTGACAAAGAGAACAACCCTCTTCGTGCCGTGGAAAATCGTTGACAATACAAGACTGGACGATGAACTTCTGCTCACTCAGCTGAAGCCAAAGCCGAATTGTTTCGTCAACAACAATTGGGGCCGCCTGGGAAACCAGCACAAACTCTGCTTTTCGATGAAGCCACTCCCCGGTTTGCTGAATATCATGAATTTGCTGCTCTATCTGAATTGACGCCCCAGACTGGTACTTCTGAGCCGAATTTCCTCGATTTCCAAATCGCGCAAACATTTCCTCTTCTTTACCAAGAAGGCTCCCAAAGGTCGAAAACCACCGGAGGAGTGTTTCCTCTGCTTTAAGGAGAGTTAGAAGATGGCCCGTGGGAGCGGTATCAATGCAGATAGTGTCGTAAGCGCCTTCATTCAGTTCTTCAATTGCGCGGCCAAGGTAAAGAAATGCAAGCATCTCGTCCATTCCCGGAAATGAAAGGGAAAAGAGCTCCTGAACATCTTGCCTTTCAAAAAAGGTCCCATGTTCCGCAACATATTCGATTGTTTCTAACCACTTCTCTTTGAAGCTCTCGAGTTCAGTGGAAGCGTTAAACTCGAGGGTCTGCAAGCGTGCAGACTCATAGTGAACGCCCTTGAGCCTATCCTGCACGGAGTGTGCAGGATCAAAGCTCACAAGCAGAACGGAGGCCCCGTGCTGAGCAAGATGATTTGACACAGCAGTCGCTGCAGTGGTCTTTCCAACCCCCCCTTTGCCGCAAAACACAAGGATCTTACTTCTGAGTTTTTCGGCACTGAACGGAGCTTGTTCCCGATCAGTCAATCAGAGCTCCCTTCAAGCTCATCTAACTTTTCCAAGAGCTGAGACTCCTGCTTGTCAAACTCTTCTTCACTCATTTGACCTGTTTCAACCAGCAAGTAGATCTCCGACAACCTGTTTTTGACCTCTGTGATTTGGTCTTTTGTATCCTGCGCCACCGACTCGTTGATCTTGCCGGCTAGCCAGAGGAGACCTTTCATCGGGAATAGGAGAACACTATCAACAACGATCATGATGACTCCCCCTCCTGCGCTTCAAGAGCGCTGGCATCCATTTGGACTTCGACAAAGTTGTGAGCCGCCCAAGGGCCTGAAAAAGAGACAGCAAATGCTTCCGGAAGACCCGCTGCCATGGCACTGATTTTCTCTTCTAGTTTGGCTTCATTTTCTTTCTCAACAAGAAGTGCAAAGCCGCAGATTTCAGCATCTGCCTTAAGGTCAATGGTGCGCACCTCTCGACAACATGACTCAAGCGACTTTCGAACTTCAAGCTCATAGGCGGCTCTCTGCTGCTCCAGTTGACGGGCGATCTGCTGCCCGAAATTCATCCGGTCGTCGCGCGACATTTGGTGTCCAGATTGCAAGATCTCGTTACGCTTTTCTTCTAGCTCCGGATCAACCTCCAGTATCCACTGCGCAGGGTCCCCATTTGCAAGCTTGACCGTCACTCCCCATTCCCGGCAGCCCTCAATCGCTTCCAGGTTTTTTTTCAGCTTTTCTGCGTTGTCGCTCAAGAGCCCACAAAGCGACTGTTCAGAAGGAGCACACAACCCAAACCCCATTGGAAGAATAGCGTGATCGGCAACGAGACGCTTCAAAACTTCATGGTGGGCTTTTAGATTTCTGCGCTCAGGACGAATCTTGTGGCCAGGGCATTTACTCACAATTGCCGTGAGGCCCTCACTGGAAAAACTCGTGACCTCAAAACTCCTCAACCCAACGGGTCCGTAGTCAATAGCAACATCCCCGAGAGCTATTGCATAGATGTAAAACCCAGGGTTGAGCTGAATGGCTTCGGTCATTTGAACCTTCTTTCTTGGTCCTTTGGGGTCTTTGTCAGCGGGCCTTAGGTGGCCTTCTTCATCGCTACAAGCCCAGCAAAAGCGGTGTCAAAGTCTTGTTGCTCAATCTTAAAACCATCCAAGTCAATCGAGCTTTGACGAGTTTGCCTACGTATGGCGCCGAGTGACGCCTCCGTAACAAGCTGCTCCAACTCGGCCCCTGTCCAACCCTCGCATTCGACCGCATAGTGTTCCAGATCAACGTCGACAAGTGGTTTCATTGCTGTCTTTATTTTAAGAATCGACTTCCGACCTTCCAGACTAGGTGGAGGCACCCTGATGTGCAATTCCAAGCGGCCGGCCCGAAGCAGAGCCTGGTCGAGGAGTTCAAGCCGATTTGTTGCGGCTACGATGAGAATTTCCCGAGACGAACTGAGTCCGTCAATTTCGGTGAGCAGCTGAGCAACAGCTCTGTCTGTCACACCGGAGTCACCAACGTAGCTTCCCCTCGAAGGGGCTAATGCATCGATCTCATCAAAGAACAAAACGCAGGGACTAGCCTCTCTGGCTTGCTGAAACAGCTCTCGGATGCGATCCTCTGTGTCTCCAATCCACCTGCTGACCAGCTCTGGCCCATTGACGACCATGAACTTTGCACCAACCTGGTGAGCTACGGCTCTGGCAAGAAGCGTTTTTCCTGTTCCGGGAGGTCCGTAAAGAACGGCCCCTCGAGGAGGCTGCACACCAGCCTTGCGGTAGAGCTCCTTGTGATGAAAATAGGCACCCACGGTTTCCTGAAGCCTGGACTTAATCTCTTCGTTTCCACCTATGTCGTCCCAACCAATGGATGGAACCTCAACAAGATGACCCCGCAGTATACTGGGACTCACCTCTGAAAGCGCGCGAACAAAGTCTTCAGCATTGAGTGTGACGTCACTGAGCTCTCGAAGGTGAGAAACTCCATCAGGGTGAACCCGCTTGATGGCCGCAAACGTTGCACTTTGGCACAATGCAGAAAGGTCTGAGCCAACAAAACCCTCTGTTTTCAGGGCAATTTCCTCAAAAGAAACACCTGGCGAAACCTCTATTGAAGAAGTCAGGTGACGCAGGATAGCAACTCGCTGTTTCTCATCTGGAGACTTAAACGAAATCTCTGTGTCAAATCTCCCAGCCCTTCTGAGTGCTGGATCAAGCCGGGAAGGTGCATTTGTTGTGGCTAGCACAATCCAATTTTCATTGCTTTGATGAACTCCATCCATCAAAGCCAGGAGCTGCGCCACAAGCCGCTTTTCCACTTCACCTTCAACCTTGTCTCGCTGGGGTGCAATGCTATCAATTTCATCGATAAAGATCACTGCAGGCGCAAGCTGGCGCGCTTCCTCAAAGATTGATCGGAGCTTGGCTTCGGGCTCGCCGTAGTGTTTTGACATCACTTCTGGGCCACTAATGGAAAGGAATGTGCAATTGAGCTGTTTGGCAAGCTCACGTGCTGCCATGGTTTTTCCGGTTCCGGGAGGTCCCGACAAAAGAAGACCCCGTGTGGGTTTAATACCCATGGATCTCAGCTTGTTACCATGTACCAATGCCAAGCTCATGAGTTCAACCAGGTCTTGGTAGTGTTCCCCCATGTGCTCTTGGTTGCTCGGCTCAACTCGCAGGTTTGGCTCCTGCTTCCCACTCCGAGGTTTCTCAACGGAAGAGGGGCGCGGGGACTCCCTTCTTCTCCGATGAAGGTCACGGGAGCCCTCATTCCTCAAACCGAACTTGGGGGCTGTGCCTCCCCTACCGCCGGCCCTCCCTGTCTGAACCCCCGACTCAAAGACGGCTCCGCCCTTGTCAAGGCGTTCTTCAAGCTCTTTTGCGATTTCGAGGAGTTGGTGAAGCCCTTTGAATTCCGGCATGAACTCTCCTGACTCTGTCACCTGTCTTTTACTGATGTGAGAAGGCCGCCTGTGATGCGGTCAACATTGGTTTGTCGCGAGTTCTGTGCCTGAGAGGCTTCAGAATGGGAAGAGGACTCATCGTTTCTTTGTGCAGACGGGCTCAATTCCTCAATGTGGCCTTCGAGTGCATCCTGTTTTCGAAGGATGCGCAGAATCTCATTTTCAATGTCGTTGAGCCGCTTAAGGGTTTTCTGCCTGTCTTTCAAAAGTCGCGCCTTGATGAGCTCAAGATTCGCAAGAGTAAAGCGGTTACGCGCAATTTCCTGACATCGAGCCGGCGCAGGTTGCCGGGAGATGCGCTTCCGCTCAGCACTCATGCCGCAGACTCTCCCCCAGAAACCTCTGTTTTGCAGAGTTTGTGAATGATGTTTTCAACTTTTTTTCGGAGAACCTCGTCTCCCTGTCGAACAGGTTTGAGTTGATCGGGATTAAAAATGTCGGATATCGCCCAGCGAAAGACCTCGTCCCCAGGTCGGGCACGGCCTCCTCGCAAGCGCAACACGGTAGCGATGGAAATGAGTGACCTCAGGCTCGGCCAATTGTGTCGTAGACCAATGCTCTCGCGGATCTTTTTCCCGACCTGAGCCAGTGTGAGAGCGTCCGCAAAGTCCACACCGCCCTTCATGCGGATGATCTCCGCTTCAGTCTCAACTCGATAACGGCTCACGTTAATACTCACAAAGCGGTCGCAAAGAGCATCTGACGTGGAATGCACCCCTGCATAGTCTTCTGGATTGGATGTGAAAATGATCCGAAAATTGGGATGGATCCTCACAAAGGGTTCTGTGGAACCACCATCCGAATGCGGGGTGAACAGAATGCCCTCGGACAAAACGGAAAGGAGCACATTGTTCACCTCTGGAGATGCCCGATTGAACTCATCGTAGACCACTGTGTAGCCATTTTTTATGGCCCGAAAAAGGTGGCTGTCTTTCCATTCCAGACGGGTACTTTCTTGAACTTTACTAACCGAGTGGATGAAGTTGTCAACGACAGTGCTGCGGTTCCAACCGCTTCGCTGGCCCACGAGATCATTTGGGCTCATCCCCGCGCTGCCTTGGATCAACACAATTTTTTGACCAATTGATGCTGCAATTCGCAATGCCAGGGTGGTTTTTCCACAACCAGGAGGCCCGTAGAGATGGACCGCATCGCAGGCCTCCAGATAAGTTAAGGCACGCTCGGTGATTTCTCGGATTTCTTCCGTAAAAACGATACCCTCATCTTCTTGCAATTGACTGGGAACATTTGGCTGAGACACGTCTGGGCTCTCGACGTCAACCGCAATGTTCAAAGGGTTTTGTGCCGAATGGTCTTGCGCCCCTTCGTTAAGTTTCGAGCCTGAATTCGAAAGGGGTTGATTCTGATGTGGTGCCGCCATCAATTTGCTCCACTCGGTTCTGTTGATTGCAAACGATCACGAATGTAGGTGCGCAAATAGTCTTTGCAAAACGCCTCAAAAAAGCCTGTAGAGACCTGCACATAAAGGGCGTTTGCCATCAGTTTTGCAAGCTTATCCCGCTCCGACACCGTCAGTTGAAAGCCCTGCCCCGGCAAACCTTGCAGAAAAGCCTCAATGGTCTCAAACTCTGCTGGAGTGGTCGTCTGTGAATCTGGGTTACCAGACTGAGGCACTTCTTCGTGAGAAGGAGACACAACCTCCTCTTGCACCTTCGGGGAAGCCAGAACCTCTTCTTGTTCTTCTGGCTGCGCCTTTTCCTGAGCCGCAGGTGCCGAGGGCAAAGGAGGTGACGAAACGGGTCGAACCGTTCGACGAGCGGAACGGCTTCGCTGCAGCATCTCATCGAGCCTGCGAGCCCGCTCCTCTCTTTGTTTGGCAAATGATTCTCGCATCTCTGAATAAGCTGATCGTGCCATACGAGACCTCAACTGAGAGTTCTTTCCAGCTCAGTGTCCTAAAAATTGAAAACGAAACAAAGGAAAAGGATGCCCTCACAAGCGTGAGGACGGTTTACTGTGGGGCAAAAAAAGCCCACATTTTGAAACAGACCCGCAGCGACCGAATGGTTAGGCTGCTGGTGCTGCTGCGGTCGTCGTCAAGCCTATTGCATCAGCATACTTGAGATATGTGTCGACTGAAGCAACTACAACGCGAGCTTCAACGGCAACAAGCTCAATTCCAACAATGGACACGCGTGCCCATGCATCTACGACGATACCCTTATCCAGAATGCGGTCAACAACCTCTGCAAGTGAGTTCGAGTCATTCGATTTTTGAACAGTAGCCATTTCTTCTCCTCCCAGTTGTAAGAGTCAAAACACTCTCCAATCATCGGTGGATGTGTTTCCGACTTGAGGAATTTTTGGCTGTCCAAAAACATCTGTCATTTTTACGTCAACGGCAAAATTTATGCAGCGGAAGGCTCTCAATAATTTGAAGAAGTTGTGCTTTTTTTGGGCAAAATCACAAGATTAAAAAATGCGAGCAGGAGCGAAACGCCCTGAGCCTGTGTGTTAAAATACTCCACAAGAATTTTTTAAAATTGAACCTGGAGTGTCACGATGTCCAGCGCCTCGCTTTACGAGCTTTTTGGTGATGTGATCTATTACTGCGAGCCAGACGGGCGCCTGACCGAACGCATGAGCGAGAGCGGAAAACATCTCCTCAGATCACGCTTTTCAGAGTCGAGCGGCCTTCTCGACACCCACATCGCCGACGTGATTGCTGAGAACCCCGCAGAAGTAGAGCAACTCAAGTTTCTGTTGTCGACCTGGGTTCAAGATTTTGAACTCTTCGGAATGCAGATCACAGAGCTTCCCACTCGCACGAAGTTGGGTGAACAAAGCTACACACTCGATTTCCAGCCCGATAACGCTGGAGGCACCCTTGCAGGATATGCAGTTCGCCTCAAACTGGAGACCTCCTCAACACCCCAAAACTCTGAGCGGGAGCAGATCGTCGAGTCTTTACTAAAAGACATTGAGGTTTCTAAAGCCTTCCTCAAAGAAACAAACGAACTAATCGAAAACCTCGGAGAGATCAGCGACAAAAGCTCCCTTGCAAAAACACTGCACACCGTGAAGGGCAACTCAGGCTGCTACAATATTCAAAGCCTCGTCAAGACGGTTCACACGGTTGAAGACAAACTCCAAGGAAGTAGTCCCGAAGGCATTCGTGACGAACTCATCGACATTCAAAAGCAGTGGAAAGAGACAACCGAGATATTCCAGGGCCTCATGGAAAACAATGACATGATCCTCATGACCCGCCAAGAATATGACGACCTTGTGATGCACTTAATGGCGAACACAGACTGGAGCGAAATACTCGTTTCAGTGCTTCGATTGCCCATGGATCCTGTCGCAATACGCTTCAAGAGGCTCGCCTCTCAGCTCACAAGAATTGCCGAAAACTCAGCCAAGAAACTAAAAGTCGAGACGCAGAGTGAGTCTCTTCGTGTGCCAGATGGCCTCAAAGGGTTTTGGGTCTCCCTCATCCACATCCTTCGAAACATTGTCGACCACGGACTTGAAGAGCCCAGCGAAAGGGAATCTCTCGGGAAGTCTCCTGATGGGCTGGTCAAGTTCTCGGCCGAAGAGACTGAAAACGATCTCGTGGTGAGAATCTCTGATGATGGCCGAGGAATCAACTGGGAGAAAATTGCAGAAAAAGCCCGAGGCGCTGGACTTCCATCTGAAACTCAAGACGATCTCGTGGAGGCTCTGTTCTCAGAGGGAGTGAGCACAGGGGATCAGGTGACCACCTCTTCTGGGCGAGGAGTTGGAACTTCGGCTGTGAAGGAAGAATTGGACAAACTTGGAGGACGGATAGAAGTGGAGTCAAACAAAGGGAAGGGAACCCTTTTTTGCTTCTTTATTCCCCTTGCTACGCTTGCCAACCTGCAGCTAGCGAGCTAGTTTCGTGATGACCGCGGAACGTTGGCTCGTTTTCATTCATCACAATCACATGCTTTGCTCACAAAAAAGAACTTCAAAAGAGCTTTCCTCGTCTGTTGTCTGCGAAGGCATTCCCATAACATCGCTGCAGGAGTCTCAAGACGAGGGGTCAAAAGATCTCTCCGCTGCTTTGCAATGGGCAGAACTTTTAGAGTTTCAATTCGATGAATCACAACCGCCGGAATTGGATATCTACAGCTGGCACGAAGTCGAAATCCACAGCTCCTGTGACACAAAAGAGGGTTGGAAAAGCTCATTGGCAGCTGTCCACAGAGGCCAACGCGTGACTGGCCGCGCCGAAGCACAGAAGGAAGCGACGCAAATTCACTGGCGCAAGCTCCACTCGAGCGAGCGCTTTAGCCGAAGTTTGAGAGAACTACACGCATCGGCTCTTCTCTCCAATGTTCTCGGTGAAAGGCAGATTCCCTCTCCCATCTGGCTCTCCGGCAAAGGACACGCCTTGATTCGACGCACCATCTTTCGAGGTCACGCTCTTTTTCTGATCTGCGACTCAGAGGGTCGGGCCGATCTGGCTTACCTCGCAGATAAGTGCCATGAAAACAGCACAACCGCAGCGCTCTCCGCAGAGGTGCGGTCACTCATGACGAACTGTCGAGCCGTAGTGCTGGCAACAGCAAGTCCACACACACTTCTCTGCGGACTTGAATTGCTTTCTCTCATCTCTGGAAATTTAATTGTTCCGGACGGGCCAATTGGCCCCCTGCTCTCCACTTGTCTTCTGCCTTTCGGAGCCAACCGCATTGCAATAGTTGCGGGGAATGGGAGAGTTGACGCTTTTAAAGACGGTGTTGGACTCGGCCTGTCGACACAACTTCTCAAACGCAAGCGCTTGAACCAGCTGTTGCTGGCTGTCACCCTTTCTGACCAACAATTTGCTTCCTTCCAAAAACGGTGTCTGTTTTCCGGAAGCTGCGGCCACTTCACCTTACCATCCCACCTGGTTAAACAGAGCCATTTTGTGATTCTTGAGGGAGACTGGTTGGGCAACCCCGACCGCTGGCCAAAGTCGAACCAACGCAGCATCCTCTACTGCCCGCGCTGGCACCGATGGGAAGACTCAGAGACAGTGACAACAGAAAACAAAGTGAATGGTCGGCAGTTTGAAAGAGTTCTGTTGAAAAAAGGATGGACTCTTTGGAGTGATAGGGAGTTTGGCGAACGTCACCAAGTCAACCCCATTGACCTCGAGGTGGGCAGCTTGTAGCAGCTAAGCAGCTTTCCCTGTTGAATTGAAGATCGCTGCTTCAAACAAGGCTGCACCAACCTCTCGGGCTCGGTTCTTCAAAGAAGAAATCTCTCTGAGATAATGGCCTTCGTTTCTCTCGAGCTCCATCTTTTCATCAGTGAGAGCAATCACTTGGGCTTCGAGGTTTTCCACCGTTTCAGAGAAAACAACACCCGATTCCTCTTGACGCTCCTGATAAAGAGAGATGAGTTGCTCTTCGAGACTCTCAATCGTCGTGTGAAGCGCATCGATTGATTGGCCGTTCAACTGGTCATACAAAGAGACAAGCTGTTCTTCCAAATTGGACACCGTTTCTCTCAATTGTATGATCTCTTGCGCGCTCATCGGAATCTCCTTTTATCGCTTAGATACGAAAACCCAGTTAGAAGAAGTGACCTTGTCGTGCATCAAATGAAGGGCAACATTGGTTGGCCTCATTTTGTAGGTGAACGTGTAGTTGATTTCGAGGTCCAAGTTCCCGGAGTCAATCCCCGATTGAAATCGCCCACGCACAAGCTTGTTGTTGGTACACGGCGCAATATCAGTAAAGAAGTTCTTTCCTTCAGCAGAGTCGGGCGAAATTCCAGCAAGTTCAGATTCCCACTTGTTGTACAGGAGAATCTTGCCTTCGTTGTCAACCTTAACAATTCCAAATGGGGCCCGATCAGCTGACGCTCGGTCAAGACTTCCCAATTTGCCCAAAATATCCGATGAAACAAATGTCATGTCGACCTCCAAGATTATTCAATTTTTTGCGGTTCCAACGTCAGAGCTCTTTACGGCTTCTCCGAAGAAAACTTTAGCCAATCCCCAGCATCGTCCAATTCTCAAACAAGAAATGTTTGCCGAGGTGCCCATCTACACTCGCCGTAGGCTAAGAAGAGAACAACAAGTCATGGGATGAGTTCCCCGGGTGGCCAATGAGCGCGGTGACGAGTATTCGAGAGCTCCAACTCTCAGCAGGAAAACTGAGCTGGTCAAGTGTCGTACGACTGGGAAGTGCGGAAACAAGCGTGTTTGCACACCCGCTTCAGAGAAAAAGAGTTCAAGAGAGCTACGACAGACTTGAAAAGCACATTCACAATAGCCCTGTTTACGGCCTCAACACTCACTTTGGCCACAATGTTCTGGAAACGGCACAATCTCAACACTGGGAGTCTCATCAAAACGGGCTGATGGAGTTTCTCAGTGTTGGCAAAGGGAAACCCCTTGAATCGGAGGTGGTTCGTAGAGGCATACGCCTCCAGTGCCAAAAGCTCGGACTTGGCCTTTCTGGTATTCACCCAAAAAGTTTCGATGCCCTTGTTTCCTTTTCTAATGAGGAAAAACTCCCCACAGTTCCATGTTTGGGAAGCCTTGGAGCCAGCGGAGATCTCATATCAATGAGTCACGCTTTGCAGCCTCTCTTTAAGAGAGGATTGCCCTACGGCCCACGCGATGGACTGGCCCTGGTGAACACCAATTCAATGATGTGCTCGCTTGCAGTTCATCTCACCAACTTCACTGAGAGATTTCTCCAAGAGGCTATTGAAATAACAGCTCGAAATGCCGTTGCCCTTGCTATTGACTCCCAGGCCTTTGAGCCGAGCCTTCTGGTTTCGGGAACTCATGAAGACAGGAACCTTCTGGAAATATCACAAGTTTTGCGCCAATCGGAGAAGCGCATCCGCGAAAACTTTCCTCTTTCAAGCACCGAAGAAGAAGCCAGCGCTTTGCAGGAACGGTACAGCATACGATGTGCACCACAAATCTTAACGGCCGCCAAAGAAAACCTAGATGACGCACGAAAGCGTGTCCTCTCTGAAGCAGAGAACATTGCCGACAACCCTGTGGTAACCGATTCTGGTTTTCACCACGGCGGTCGTTTCTTTACTGCGAGACTGGCCGTTGCTGTAGACTTACTGAGCGACACTTGCTTGAGAATTGCAGATCTCCTCGATCGGCAAATTCACCTTATTGTGACGCCGGAGCTTTCCCACGGTCTGCCACCAAACCTCAAAAGAGGAACTCGTGGCGTTCACCAATCTCATATTGGCGTGGATCATGTGAAAGGGGTGCACCAGCTTGTTTCCGCCTGTTTGCAACAGCTGCGGGGAACGAACCTACCGAGCTCGCTCATGAGCGCCCCTGCCGAGTCATACAATCAAGATGTGCTACCAGCAACAATGTCGAAATTAAACATATTTGCTGAGTCCAAACTCCTTCTTCAAGTTGTCTCAGACGCCGCTCACTTTGTGGCAACACGTGCCTGTGCAATGAGGTCCAAGGGTGAGTTCTCCGTGTCTTCGTCTCTCGAAGCCTGGAAGAACCACACGCCAGGAACACCACGTGCCTGGGAATAAGGTGATCATATGGACGAAACCCCACATTTCTCCTCGCAGAGCGACCTGTACACTTCTTTGCGAGAATCTCTGCTTGCAAAGGAAACACATTTCCTGATTGAAGACTCCTCTCTTGTGCCGGTTTGCGCAGAGCAGCTCTCCCGTGAGATTGAAAGACTGACTTCCCTCATTCAAAAGCAACGAGAAAGCCCGATTTTCTTCCTTGACGCAAGCGATCCCGTTCGGGCAATTTGCGGTTTTCTGGCCTGTTTGGCCGAAGGGAAGGTTTTTGCGCCCATGGCTCCGGGAGCTTGCACTCAATTGCAAGACCGAATCACCCGTGACTTTAAAACTTTGTCGGAAACTCGCTCCTCTTCATCTGAGCCCTATTCGCTGGTGCTCCTAACGAGTGGAACAAGCAGTGAATCTAGAAAAGTGGTCTTCCTTCCCCAAAGCGTGATTCTGAAACAGCTTCAGGTGCACGCATCAAACCAAAATCTTTTTCCGGAAACAAGCACTCAACAACGTGGAAACTTCAGACTTTCTTGCCTGCCACTGTGGCACGCATTTGGTTTGGTTCTTGATGTTCTTCTTGGGCTTTGGACACACCAAAGACTCGTGTTTTCAACCTCAAGGAGTCTGCAAGACCTCCGTTGGGCGCTGCTGAATCACGGAAATAAATTCTCTCACATTGCACTCGTGCCACGGCAGATAGAGTTGCTCTGCCGACTGCTTCCTCAGTCGGCTCATTTTAAGAACATGATTGTTCACACCGGCGGTGCACAGCTCTCTGACAGTGTTGCGAAGGAAGCTGAAAAACGGTTTGGGAGCCTTGTGGAAGGGTATGGTTTGACCGAAGCAGGACCTGGGGTTTTGCTCGCCGGGAAGATCCTCCCTCATTTGCAGATTCAAGTGCCAGAAAAGGGTGGAATCCTCCAGCTCAAGCTTGAAAACTGCGCAGAGTTCCTTGATCTCACTAGTGGAACCAAACACGAAGGCTGGTACTCCACGGGCGATTGGGCAGAACGTGAGGGCGAGAGAATTCACATTCTCGGGCGCGAAGGCCTGATGATCAAAGATGCCTCAGGTGAGTGGTTGAGCCTTGACCAGTTTGCGAATCAGGCGGCGCAGAGCCTTTCTTCTTTGCCCCCATTCGCGCTTTGTGCACGCAATGGTGCTGTGGAGTGTCTCTATGGTTACCCACCACAGAAACAGGATCGTCTCCGCCTTGAGCAGTTGATTCGTAGGAAAACGAATCGATCCGTGGATCACAAAATACGTTACACCACAACCTACGGGTTTGAAGAAGCGTTTTGGCTCGCCTGCGAAAGAAGCCGAGCAAAGTCCATTTCGGATTTTCTCCGCACGGCCTGCTGAAAACTCAGAGTCAAACGAAATGACGCTCAGGTCTCTGAGGAATAGGTCAAAGTCAACACAGAAGAGCTCAAGTAGTTGTGCAAAAACTCTTCTAAAAAGTGGTCGAAACCGCTCCGATCCACATTGACGTGTTTTTCGGGCTGAATGGCTGGTTCTGACTTGCCGCGATCTTCTGTGTGCTTTTGCACAGCAGACGCAAATTTCACATAGTCTGAGCTGGCCGCTGAGCCTTCGCAAAGCTCAAGAGCTCTAAAGCTCACAAATCGGAAATTACAAGCTGTCAGTAAACAGGCAGACATCGCACAGAACATTCTAAAGTAACTTGGAGTGCTCAACTTAAAGCAGAATTCACCTTTCGGCAAAGCACTCAAATGGAACTCAAAGGGCGTTTCAAACGGCTTCTCAAGGAGTTTTTTCAGCGGTGAAGACGAGTCATCTTCATGTCGACTGAAGGAATGGCTGGCCATTCTGAACAGGGAAATGAGGTCTCGCACTTGGGGAAGCACAGATGCAGAAGGACAGATAAACGTTTGGCCAGCAATGACCTCCTCCACAACTGGATGGGCAGGATCCGAAAAAAGCCGGCGAAACTCTCCGATCGCCATCCGCTCCACACAGGTCGAATCTTCTTTTCGAACAGTCGCAGATACAGACACGACGCCTCCGGTGGTCACTGAATTGATTTCACACGAGTCTATTTTCCCGGAAGTTTTCCGTGAAGCTCAGAAATTGCATAGGGTGCCGAACCCTCAACGATTGAGGACCTCCGTTCCAACACAAATTCAGTATAGACATGCCCCTGGGAGACATGTTTAGTGAGGCGACAAATCCATTGAGAGAATCCGCAGATCCTCAGAACGGTAGATATGATGTGGAGGTGACGCTCCGGAAGGTCTGTGTAAGCAACACCCTCCTGCTTTTGCTGAAAGTCATCGTGAATCTGAAAGTAGATTTGATTCTTCCACACACGAGTGAACTCAAGATCCTCTTCAGGGTGCTCCGTCAAAAAGAGCTTTTTCAAGAACTGGGCAAGTGCCACATGGTCTTTTTGAGGAACCCCACCTTGCAAATGGGCTGCCCTGAAACTCTCAATGAAAATTTCGGGCGTGCTTCGACTGTACAACATGGAACACTCCAGAACGCCATGCACCACTCTTCCCTTCGGGCTTTTCAGCGATAAAACGTAGAAAACCGTAAAAGCCAAAGGTTATTCAGATTCTAGAACGCAAACCGGTGCGCCCAAACGGAGCATTGACTCAGAATTATCGTTTCTCTTCAGCCCGACGGGCTACTCAAACAAACTCGGAAGCACCTCATGCAGCAACCTGTGTGCCACATGTGCTCTTCACTTTGAGTGATTGAAGAGTCTGAAATTTCAAAGGCATTGAGAGGAGGAAATGGTGGGCCAGGAGGGACTGTCACCTTACTATTACCTAGGTGATACCTCGAACGGGCAGATTTGACAGGACAAAAGAGGCCGAGGCCACCTGAGGGTCTGGTAAGAAGGGAGAGCTTCAGATTGGAGTAGGGGACAGGAAGGCAACGGCAGTAAGATAGGCAAGTCTGTGACAGCCTTGTAAAGTTCCACAAATCTTACAGAAGTTCGAAAAAGTCAGAAAAACATAAATGATTACAGTAGACACTGTGCTTCTCAGTACGCTCTGGGGATATGAGGTTAAATTGTACTCTAAATTAGAGTACTTTTTTGCCGATAGGATTTAACGAGGAGACTCCTTTGGACCAAGTTGATCTCCCAAAAGTGGAGAAGGCTCTGAGGAAGTTACCAAAGCACGTTGTGAACAAGCTGAGGCAATGGGTGTTGGACGTCAGGAATGATGGGTTACGGGAGACGAGGAAGAGGCCAAGGTGGCATGACGAGCCTCTGAAAGGGGCACGCTTTGGTCAACGTTCAGTGAGGCTCAATAGGGCGTATAGAGCCATCTACAAGGAAGAGAAGGACGGCAGCGTCACTGTGGCTGTCGTAGAAGAGGTGAAGGTGAACAAGCATGACTACTAAAAAGGCTCGTTACGGGCACAAAGAGCTTGAGAGGGACTTCGGCCCCCTAACTTTCGCCGATCTTTTAGTGTCTCATAGACAGGGTGAAGAGTATTCTCAAGTCGAGATGGCGGGCATTCTGGGCATCTCAAGACAGAACCTGTGTGATTATGAGAAAGGCCGGAAAATTCCTTCCCCAAGAAAGGCAGCCGAGATGGCCGAGGTTCTTGGTTTCGGGATTTCGACCTTCGTTCAGGTTGCTCTTCAGGATCAACTGAGGCGAGATGGTGTGGACCTCGTGGTGGACGTGAACAAGCCCTCGAAGAAGAAGAGAGCATGAGTAGGTAAATTCATCGTGGATGACAGAAGTTTATTGCTCTTCGGGGGAGATCAGAATGGCTCAAGCACGAAAATATCGAGCAAAAGAAAACAAGCGGTCAAGAGGAAAGAGCGTTAGAGAAACGATGAGTGCGGCAATGTAGTTCATGCATGAGGAAAAAAGCCATTTACATGTGAGGCAGAACACTTGCGCATCAGCTCGGGGTCGATTACTCTGTGTTCCAGATGCACCTGCATCGAAAAGATCCTTTTTTTGGTTTGGCGACTTAAAAATATGGATCTTTTTTTATTTTGACAAGGTGACAGGCTTCCAATCCTTCTGAAACTTCGAACTGAAGGGATCACCGTTCCATCGAAGCAGATGGCCTTCAAAGAGTGGCCTGATTTATTTCGAAAAAGAATGAGTGCTCCGGAATACAAATCAATCTTGAGTTGCTCCAAGACGTAGCTCCGAGTGACTCGATGCCCTTGCGAA
>JANQPW010000028.1 GCA_028285285.1 Silvanigrellales bacterium | reverse complement strand
CCGATGCTCGATGCAATAGGGAGAGACTTCACTTTTGCCCCATTCTGATCTCCCAATCGCGACACATGACCATCTATGCGTGCTCCATCTTCCACGATGAGCCTTTTGGCACAAAGGTCTCCGGTGACTATTGATGTGGGGCTGAGGCGAAGAACATCATTGGCAACGATGTTTCCTTCGACTCTGCCGTTGAGCAAAACGTTTGTGCCGTTAATATCGCCCCTAATGACCGCGGTTTGTTCTATGGTGAGAAGGGCCGAAGAAACAACGGTTCCTTCGACTTCACCGCCAATACGAGCATCTCCGTGAAGATAGATCTTGCCCTTGAAGTTGCACCCCTGGGCGAGCATGGAAAGCCCAACGTTTTTCGGTTTGTTTTGGGGCTGGGCTGTGGTGCTGGGGTTGTCCTTCTTTGAAAACACGGCTCACCTCGAATTTCTGTGTCATAATGTTCGCAGGTTGATGTCACCAGTGTAGGCAGGTGATCTCTAGCCCGGGAGGGAAGGTTTGCGCACGGACAAGCAGGTGACAGATGCAGAAATTGCCTTTGGTGATCGGCTCGTTTCCCACGTTGAGGAACGTCGTCTGAGGTTCAAACGACTCGCGCAGCGGGCCGAGCGACGGGCCTGTGGTTGCGGTGGCGTGGAGCCCTGGATGCCTGTGGCGCTCAAAACCTCGACCTTTGATGTGTTGCAAGCCTACCCCCAAAGGCATGCAGGTCTTTACCAACATGTTGGGATCCACTATTGTGGGCTGATTTCCCAAAGCAGACTTTTTGCGTTGCTGGAGATCTTTGAAATTCGAGTTCCGAGCCTCGGCAGGATTGATGACCTGGAAGCCTATGAGTCTGGCCTTGGCCCAAGGGCTCGGGTTCTCATTGATCAGGCAGGCCAGCAGGGCTGCTGGGGCAGTCGCGGGAGTTGGCAAATGCGCAATCGAGCCACTGCAATGTTTTTGAGTGGCGTGAAAAACGTGGTTGATGTGGTGCGGCTCACAGTGGCAACGGGTGCGCCAGAGATTGAGGAAGAAGTTCCTTCTTCGCCCTGGCAAATGCTCACACGTCGGCGGCTCTTTGTTCCAGACTCAAGGGGACAGTCTCCTTGGATGAGCGCAATAGCCTTTGAAGCAAACTCTGCCGACTGCGACAGAGTTTGAATGATCGTCTGCAGTGTTTGGCCATGGAAGATGTATGATTGAGTGTTGAGGATCGGTGTGTCCTTTGCGGAAAGGTGAGTGCTGGAGTGTACAAGTGGATCGTTGCGATTTTTCTTTTTGTTTCAATGGTTTCATGGGGATTTGTGGGTCGAGAGGGTGAACTTGCTTCAGAAATGCCCGCCGACCTTTCTGCAGCGGCAATTGAGGAAGCCCAGCGTGTTCGGCTCGAGCTGAAGAGAAGGCATGTTGACCCTCGGGTTCAGGCAACGAATTCCGACCTTCCGCATCAGGCTCCGTTTCCACCCCTCGATTGGTCAAAGGTGAAAAGCCGCATCTACGAGCAAGACGACAGTTATTTTCTGGACCATGCTGGTTTTCGGTTGGAGCTGACAATTCAGCCCGATCTCCACGACGATGTGAATTCCAGCTTGAGACGAGAGCGCCACGTGGGTGCGGGCCTGGTTCTCATTGAGTCTGAGACAGGTGCCATTCGCGGCATTGCTGAACGGGGTGGAGACTTTGGGAACCCGCTGAATGCGCTTGATGATCAGGTCACCACAGCACGAGCCCCGGCTGCGAGCTTGATGAAAATAGTGACCGCCGTGGCGGCCATCGAGAAGTCTGGAGTGGAGCCTTCCGATCTCATTCGATTTCGGGGCGGTTGCCAACACCTGCGTCGTCGGAACTGGTTGAAACACAAAAGTCGAGACACGATCAAAATGAGCCTTGCTCAGGCCTTTGGACACAGCTGCAACACGGCATTTGCTCGTTTGGCAATCTATGATGCTGGGCTGGGAGCTCTCAGGGATGTTGCTCACAGATTCTTT
>JANQPW010000012.1 GCA_028285285.1 Silvanigrellales bacterium | reverse complement strand
CCGTGCGTTCTTCATTGCGGAGATTATCAACAATAAAATCAAGGCGTTCTGGCGTATTTTTGCCCATATAAAATCGCAAAGTCTGCGAAACGCTCTTTTCTTCATTCACAAAACGAACCTTTTCAAGCCGCATGCCCTGGCCAATGAAGCCTTCAAATTCTTGGGGGGAGATTTCTCCCAAGCCTTTGAAGCGGGTGATTTCCGGTTGACCACCCTTCCCTGCAGCCAACTCACCAAGGGCTTTTTGTTTTTCGATGTCGTCATAACAATACATGGTTTTTTGCTTGTTCCGCACTCGAAACAGAGGAGTTTGCAAAATGGAGACGTGGCCGCTGCGAACCACCTCAGGAAAAAACTGCAAGAAAAAGGTGAGGAGCAAAATGCGAATGTGCATGCCATCAACGTCGGCGTCTGTGGCCACGATGATTTTGTTGTAGCGCAGTCCTTCGAGCCCTTCTTCAAGGTTTAGTGCGTGCTGTAAGAGATTCAGCTCTTCATTCTCATAGACGATTTTTTTGCGCATACCAAAGGTGTTGAGGGGCTTGCCACGAAGGCTGAACACTGCCTGACAATCGGCCTGACGAGCTGTGGTGATGGAGCCGGAGGCTGAATCTCCCTCTGTGAGAAAAATAGTCGATTCTTCGCGCCGCTTGTGGTTCGTGTTGAAGTGAATTTTGCAGTCGCGTAGCTTCTTGTTGAAAAGGTTGGCTTTCTTGGTGCGTTCTTTTGCAAGCTTTTTAATTCCTGCCAGATCTTTTCGCTCCCGCTCCGACTCTTGAATGCGCTTCAAAAGCGCTTCGGCGGTGGGTTTGCTCCGGTGCAACAGGTTGTCGATGTGGTGTGAGGCCACTTCAGAAATCCAAGATCGGATGGTTTTTCCTTTGCCGTCTGGTTCTGTGGACACTGAACCCAGCTTGGTCTTTGTTTGCGATTCAAAGATGGGCTCCTGCACACGCACGCTCACGGCAGCCACAAGGCCCGCTCTCACATCCGGAGCCTCAAAGTTTTTGTCAAAGAAGTTTCGAACCGCTTTGATCACCGCTTCGCGAAGGGCATTCTGGTGGGTACCCCCCATGGTCGTGTGCTGCCCATTCACAAAGCTGAAGTATTCATCACTTGAAGCATCGGTGTGGGTCAGGGCAACCTCGAGATCTCCATCTTGAAAGTGGATGATGGGGTAGCGACGATCGTCTTCAGAAACTTGCGCACCCAGAAGATCGAGCAAACCATTTTGTGAAAAGTAGGTTTTGTCATTGCAAGTGACCTTCAGCCCTTTGTTCAGAAATGCGTAGTTCCAGAGAAGGTCGTCTAGAAAGCCCGGGCGAAAACGAAATGCAATGAAGATGTCGCCGTCGGGCTCAAATTCGACCAGGGTGCCCGATTTTTCTTCTTTTGAGGCGGCCGTTGCACGTGTTTCCTTTACAAGGGCTCCACGTTTGAAGGTTGCGGTTTTCTTTTTGCCGTCTCGAAATGCTGTTACGGAAAAGTTTTGAGAGAGAGCATTCACAGCCTTGGTGCCCACGCCGTTGAGACCGACAGATTTTTGGAAGGCGTCGGAGTCGTACTTCCCGCCAGTGTTGATCTTCGAAACACAGTCCACCAGTTTTCCCAGAGGAATTCCCCGTCCGTAGTCTCGAATGCTCACCTTCTGGTCGCTCACCTGAATTTCGATGGAGTTTCCAAAACCCATGACGTGTTCATCGATGGAGTTGTCGATCACCTCCTTCACCAACACGTAGATGCCATCATCGGGCTGGCTGCCATCTCCTAGTTTTCCAATGTACATTCCGGGGCGTCGGCGGATGTGCTCCTTCCAATCGAGAGACTGGATACTGGACTCGTCGTATTTTGCCATGCGGCATTCCTCTGAACTTGTGAGAGTTGTTTTGACCGAAAGGCCAAATGATATGGTAGGCCAAAGGGCTTTTTGAGTAAATCAGCAACCAAGATTTGACAAGTCTGGGGGGCCCTGCGTTTATTATGGCGTGTGATTTTTGAAGAAATTCAATTGAGTCTCAGGGGGAGTGAGTCTGCATGAAAGCATTGATCGTGTCGGGGAGCCATCGAAGCAACTCTGAATCAGCTCGTGTGAGTGGCTACATTGCGAGTCGTCTTCAGCACCTGCAGCTGGCGGAATCCGTCGAGGTGCTGGATCTCAGCGCTACGAAGCTTCCCGAGTGGGGTGGAGCCGTGGGAGATCCTCATGCATCTGAGTGGATGGAGCCTTGGAAGCCGGTGATGGAGCAGTTGGCGGCTTCTGATGCACTGATTCTGGTGAGCCCAGAGTGGAATGGGATGGTACCGCCACGGCTCAAGAATTTTTTGCTTGTTGCCTCTTCTTTCGACAAGCCAGCAGCTCACAAACCGGGATACATCGTCACCGTCTCGGCGTCACAAAATGGGGCATACCCCGTTCTTGAGCTTCGCACGAGTGGCTACAAGAACTTAGAGTTGTGCTTCATTCCCGAGCACATGATCGTGCGCCACGCACCTCAGATTTTTTCAGGCGAGACTCCGAAGAGCCAAGACGATGAATATCTTCGAGGAAGGCTCGACTACGGTCTCAAGGTCTTGGCGGAATACTCAAAGGCATTGAGATTGGTGAGAGAAAGTGGTGTGATTGACCACAAGAGTTATCCTAATGGCATGTGAGCCATCTCTCAGGCTAGATTCACAACTTGACTTGGCTGGAGGCTGTGTGGCATGACAGCCAGGCGTAAGAGCTGGTTGCTTCTTTCAGCAATCGAGTTTTGGCTGTGGGAGGGTACTCAAGTGGCCAACGAGGACAGACTGTAAATCTGTTAGCATTCGCTTTCGGCAGTTCGAATCTGCCCCCTCCCACCACTTTTTCATTCGTCGGAAAGAGCCTAGAATCGGTATCCCATACCAAGTGTGAAGAGCCGCAGACCAGGAACGGGATCTTTTTCAGGTTCCTGTTCAAGGGCAATGTCGAGTCCGATGAACTCAAGGTCTAGCACAAAACCGCCGCGAGAGACCGACCTCATGCCCAAACCAACGGGCACTGTGAGCCCGGAATACCCGAAGTGATGAACTGAACAGGACTTGTCTTCTGAGCTAAAATGCAGTGCCGCCACAGGGGCAGGTTCTGTCGTGTCAGTTGGTGGTGCCTCTTCAACGGCGGGGCTTTCTTTCAGACACCCGCCGGGAGACGTTGTTTCTTTGACCATGAGGTCTGTGTGCCCGAGGCCAGACTTCACATAAAGCCACCGGTAATATTGGTATTTGTACGCAATCTGTGTTGTTCTTTTGTCGTGTGTTGTTTGGTACACGTTGTAGTAGGAGGCCACGTTGGTTTCCAACTCCAAAAGGCCCGCAGTGTGCGGTTGGTATTCCAGAGCGGCACCCACGCTGTGGCCTGCCAGGAAAAACCCGGCGTCGAGTCGAAAGCCAAAGCTTTTGGCTGTGGCGGCGCGTTCACGAATGGGGCTCTTGCCTGGGTTGGCCATGCCAACCTGAGAAAAGGCGAGGATTGAAAAACACAGGGCAAACGAGGCAAGATTCCACTTCAGCATTTTCACGACTCCGCTCACAACAACAACTTTTTCAACTCATTTCTCTGCTGAGGGAGGTATCGGGAGTTTTTTCAACAAACTGAAGATCTCAAGATAAGTGTTTAAATTCAAGATGCTTGGAAGGGTGTTTTTCTTCTTTTCCCGTGGCCATCTTGACATTTGGCGTGGGTTCAATACACATGAAGAACTCAGAGCGGGAATAGCTCAATTGGCTAGAGCATCAGCCTTCCAAGCTGAGGGTTGCGGGTTCGAGACCCGTTTCCCGCTCCATCTTTCCCTTTTGTTTTCTCAGAGCACCCATGGCTCAAGAAGAGGCTTCAATCAGGCGACTTTGGAAGTCTGGTGATTTTGCAGGCTCTTGGGCAGAGCCACAATTATTTCAGAAAAGTTCGACCCGGAAACAAGTGAAACTTTTCCATTTCGGGACTCAACAACCTCCGAGGCAACAGCGAGCCAGCTTCCTGAGCGCGAGGCCGGGTGACCTGTCGAAAAGAGCTCAAAAAACCTGTCGGCGGTCTCTTTGGGGATGGTGATTTTGTCCATTCTTATGGCAATAACAACCTTCTCTCTGTCGTTCTCAGAGAGCTTCATTTTTACGGATGGTTTCTCAAATCGACTTGTTGATTGGAAGGCGAACTTCACAAGACAAGTGACGACGTAGGCGAGCTGGCGCTCGCTGATGTTTGCCCTTTGCGTCAGGTGGAGACCACTTTCAATCGGGCAGTCCCGCCCCTCATACTCGCACTTTGCATCTGCGATGGAGAGTTTGCAGGTTTGAAGAACATGTGCATTGCTGTTTTCTTCGTCACCTTCCTTAAAGAGGTAGATTTTTTTTGCTGTGGCGGCCGCTTTGTGGAGGTTTGACCTTAGCTTTGAGAGGATATTCTCTCTTTCCCAAGAGTCATGTGTCGATGTGAGTTGATTAAAATTGCCAACTGCCATGCGGAGCGAGGCCGAAAGTTCACTGCGCAGTCTCAAGGCGTAAGAAGCGACGAGCTCAAGACGCGATAGTTCAAAAATGCGAAGTTCTTGCTTCACAACGGCGATTTCCGCTTCTCGAAGACGAACTTGGTCGCGGATAATTTTCTCTGTGAGAGTGTATGCAAGTGTCAATACCTGTCCTGCGCCGCCCCACATAAAGGCCAGGATTCCAATCTCTCTGCCAACTCCGAAAAGGATCGTTGCACAGTAAATCATTGCCCCAATGATAATGGGAATCCAACTGAGACCAAGGTGACGAGAGATTTCAGGATTGTGAGGTCTGAGACTGATAAAGGATAGTGCGAGAGCAAAGGCGGCAAATGGTCCGTAAAGTCCAATGGTCAATGGGTGGATGTAGTCGGTCATGAAGAGCACGATCGAAATAGCTGACGCGGCAACAATCGCTGACAAGTTCAAAGACCTCACAAACATCAGTTCCTTCTTCTTTGGAAGAAAAGAATTTGTGAACGCGATCGCCCAAATCGAAGCAAACATGTGCATCTGTTCGGTGAACTGCGACTTTCCCGGGTACTCAAGTCCATTGAAGTCGGCGGTCAGACCGCCAAACATCAGACTGAGAAAGATGGCATAGGTCATAATAAAGTAAACTGAAGGGCCCTTGACGTGTTTCATTGAATACAGGGCCACCGCAAGGGCGGAAAGCTTAATGCCAAGGAAAATCAAATAGGAGAATGTGAGTATCAAACCAAAGCCCCCCTTCAACCAACTGACGTCTGTGTTTCGTCTTTTCGATGGGAAATTTTGAGAAAGTGAATAAATGTGCCTACTCTTTTGAGCTTGTGTTTCCGTTTGAAATCAAGAAACCAAAAAAAAGCTCTGTTCAATCAAGCGAGACATTTATGCGGTTCTCCGCAATCTGCGGCTCGCCGCAGTCGGAGATGGTTGTCAAGATGAAGCAAACAGAGCCCGGGTTCATGGCTGGTGTTTCAAACCCAGAGGCGCCCGTTGATGCCCTTCAATTGATCAGTGATTGGGTTGGATTGGTGCTGATCATCGATGACCTCTTCGATGAAAACATCCTTCCAAAATTGCAGTGGATACCGAAAATCGACCGACTGAGATCTCTGTCTTCTGGCAAGGTGGCGGTGGATCGAGAGTGCCCTTTCGAGGTGTTTTACTCCAACATCATTTCCGAGCTGTCTCGTCGCATGAGCTTGGATTGGATGAGCCGATTTCACCTGAGCGCTTCGCACTTTTTTACGGGCGTGAGGAGGGAACTCTTTGCAGAGTTAGCTCCAACCTCACTCTCTGAGTACCGTCGCGTGAGGGAGCTCTCTGTTGGACTCCTCCAGGCGTTTGACCTGATTGAATTGGGGCTTGGAACTGAGCTTCCAATTGAGCTGCACTACTGCGCTGAGTTCCAGAGTCTGCGTCTTGAGGCGGGGTTCATTACGGCACTCTCGAATGACCTCTATTCCTACGAAAAAGAAAAGCAGCACGGCGAGGCAAACAATGCTGTCGCTGTTTTTGGGGTTGGGGGCCTCACGGAGGACGACTCCAAAGCAGCCTGTGTGGCAAAGCACAATCAGCTTGTCGCTGCATGGTCAACACGAGTGAACGCTTTTCTTGAATCGAGGCCCGGGGACTCTCAATTTCTGGGGCGGTATTTCGACTCGGTCAAGGGTTGGGTTCGGGGTTCTTGCGATTGGTCCGAAATGGCCTGCCGGTACTCTGACTCAACTGGCCGGGAAAAAAGCTCAGATTGAACTCCGAAGTCATTCGTGGAGAACACGACTGGTGGTGGTGAGACTTCCTGACCACAGGGCGCACCGCAAGGCGAAGTTTCAGTTTGTGCACCGGAGGTCCCAGCCACCGCGGCCAATGAAAAACTCGCCAGCGGAAAATCCCCGCAGGATTTGCCCTTGTCGGTCAGGGTCTTCGGAATTGAGGAAGAACTCCACAGCTGGCTCTTCTCCTTCAGGAGAACAAACCACGGTTGAGCCTTGCTCTTCGCAAGTGAGTGTTCCCGTTCCAAATTCAGAAATCGCTTCCACCGCGTCAAAGCTGTTGGCGCTCACAAATTCAAAAGAGAAGTCTAAAGGAACCGACTGGGTGATGGTGAAGCTTGTGCAAGGTAAATCGAGGCTCAGATCAACAACATCGCTTCGAAGCCTTGGAGTCGCGCCGGCTCTGTAGTCCGTTCCCGACCACCAAATTTCAAGTTCAGGGCTTCCCGATTTTCGAATGTCGCCAATTCTCGACTGAACGTTTCTCGACAACAGGTGAGAAACGAAGTCTTCCCCTTCTTCTCGATAAAGGGCAACAACCGGCACGTAGAAGAGCTTTGAGGGCACGGTCACGATGTTGGCAGCGGGAGCCACATTGGCTCGCAGTGCTGGGTGAAGCCCCATGAGTGTGGCCTGGTCGTTTGCAAGAGCTTGTCTCACTGCATCTAACCCGCTGGCGTTTGTGTCCACCACCAGCCGGGGGTCAAGGCCATAAGTTGAAACGAGGGAGTCTGAAAGACGTCTCAGTTTCTTCAAATTGTTCACCAACAAGGGCAGCTGGGTTGTTGAAAAGGTGTTCACGAGCTGGTTCACCGGCGATGCACCGCTTTGATCGAGAGCTCGAGCGAAGTCTGGCTTTGCAGCCGCAGGCAGGAACAAGCCAATGGCATTTGCCATAATGGGCTGGCTCATGCGTGCTCCTGGAATGGAGTCGACTAGGTCTTCAACCTTATCTTGGTGGATCAAGATCACGTCAAACTGACCGGAGCGAAAGCCCGAAACCAGTGGATTTCCACCTGTGTGGGTCC
Organism: Silvanigrellales bacterium; assembly: GCA_028285285.1. Classification (GTDB taxonomy): domain Bacteria; phylum Bdellovibrionota_B; class Oligoflexia; order Silvanigrellales; family Silvanigrellaceae; genus JANQPW01. Next base: position 7,908 of record JANQPW010000012.1, on the reverse strand, counting down.
ACCGCACCTCTTCAGAGCTGAAGCCCTCCTCCAAAACATTTTTTTCACCATTGAAATTCAATATGGGAATGGTCCCCACCTCAACCGCAAATGCGGAAGTGGCAAAGGAGAATGACAATGCAAGCGATGTCAAAAGTTTCATTTATTCAGCTCCTGAAGTGAAACAAATCATGTTGTAAGTTGTATTTTTTATAAAAAAATCTCAAAAACCTAAGGGACTATGATGGGTATAATATTTTGGTCTCAGGGGACAGCTTTTTTTTGAGCCTTGGAAAGTGATTTTCTCAAACATGGTAGTTTTGAAAGGTGAGTTTTGGTGATGTGTTTACTTCAAAGAGGTGTGTGTTGATCAGCAGAAGGTGCCTGGGAATTTTAGTTGCCAATTTTCTCTTGTTTTTCTCCTGTGTGCAGCGAAAAGAGACCACTCTGGGAAGTGTTCAGGTCAGACTGCCGGAATTTTACAGAGCGGCAGCCCTCTTGGGGGGCGATGCTACTGCGATTCAGGTCTCCTCCGCTCAGGCTGACCTGAGCGGCTTCGCGCCTTTTGTGCTCTCAGATCAGAGAAAGACAGTTTTGGACTTTGTTCTTCATGGTCGCATTGAAAAGTCAGAGAGTCTGCAGATTTTCAGGGGGGCAGACGAAATTGCCACAATCGTGCTCCTCAAGGCTATGACCCAAAAGAGCTGGGATCCCAGCGCTGTTGATGAGTCTTTTAATGAACTTGTTTCGAAAGCGAGCTCACGCACACTGCTCGCCGTTTCCCAGTTTATGGCCCTTCATCCGAAGACTTTCGAAGAGAGAGCTTTTTCCGTCTTCGCTCACCCAGAGGCAAGCTACTTTGTTCGGGCTGCAGTGGCGAGACTCTACTCAAAGCTACCGGAAGAGAAGGCTCTGAAGCATTCCAAGAAGATTTGGGAGAGCTCGGGCAGCCATGTCAAACGTGTGATCGTGGAGTCTCTCGAAAAAAAGTCAATAAACATTGCCTGGTTTCTTGAGCTTGTGAAGAACAGTGAGGATTGGGAGCTGCAAAGGGTGTATGCAGCCTTTCAGATCAAGCAAAAGTTTCAGTCTTCATCCGATTTAGCGCAAACACTGGCCCGGTCCTTTGATGATGATGTGAACCTTTCCCTCATCATTGATGGCCTCGAATCTGTTTCAGAATCCAAGAGAGAGTCCGCGCTTCAGAAAGTGGAGTCATCGCAGCCTTGGCGTGCCTCAGAAATCAAGCAACTGAGAGGTTTTCTCAAATATCACCAAAAAATGAATTCTGGCTCCTTCGCCAAAGATGAAAAGAAGGAAGCACTCAACGAAGACGACTTTCAGGCTTTTCGAGAGAGCTTTGTTGGGCTCACGAAACAATATCAGATCGTGGGGTCTCCCCCGGGGATCGCGGTTGGGGGGAGTTTTGGGCGAGGTTACTACAAGAGGGGGAGCGATCTCGATTTTGCTCCCATTTTTGCATCTGATTTTAAGAGTTTTCTGATGCTATTGGAGAAGTTCGGCCACAAAGATCCCTTTACCGCCTCTATCACTCGCGATGCTGAAGGCAAAATTGGTGGTGCGGTTGCCCGACTGTTTTCAGGAAGTTACCTTGAGGTAGGGAGTGCCGTTCGGGACGCGTTCCAGAAGTATGTCGCGGAATTGGGTCCTTCCGAGTGGCAAGTTCTGCAAAAGGAAATCGAGGTGTTAACCATAAACGGGGACACCTCCGACAAAATCAGAGCTCGACTGGGAATTCCCAAGGAAAACACTGAAAGCTTCTTTTTGGTGCTGAGCTTGTTTTTTGTTCCCGCCACGCCCCAAGATCTGCTTCAAAAGCTGTGAACTTATTTGGCTCGTTTTTTGCTGTTCCACTGAGAGAATGCCACTCTTTGGGAGCCAAGAAATGAAACGAGCTGTAATTCTTGCGGGAATTGTAACTTTAGCCGCTTCGGGTTGTGTTGAAAAGAAAGACAATCAGGCGAGCCTAAATGTGTACGCTTCAGAGACCTCTCGAGGCGAGGTCGAGCAACAACCGCAAGGCCCCGTGCAATCTTTTTTGAAGCAGGTTCAAGCTGCCAAAAACCATTTGACGGGTGATTCCGACAAACCCCTCTCCGATCGGGCACGTGAGGCCTACCAAAGTGTTGCCGAAAGATTCTTTAAGAAACAGGAAGAAAAAGCAGCAGAACTAGGTGCAAAAGTCGACTTCGGATCTCACGGAAAGGTGCTTTGCAGCAAGGGGGCAACTCTCGGAGCCTCCTTGATTGTGTCGAAGACTTTGGCTCCCATTGGGCTTGAAAAGGTCTACCCCACGGGCGCTGAGTTTCAGAACGAGTATTTTGCCTATCGTGACAGCGCTGGCATCGCGCTTTCTGCCGCGGTTGACAAGTTCTGCATGCTCATTTGGGGTTTGCCTTGGAACGATTTTGAGAAGGCGCAAAGCCGTGAGATCGTCACAAGGGGTGTTGACGCTCAGTTGGCTTTTGTGGGTGGTGTGCGCGGTGGAATGAGTTTTGGAACCATCACCGACGACCGGGGGTGGCCACACCTTGTGGGTGTTTACGTTTTGGGTCTGAAAGGTGGGTTCGCCTTCGACCTGAGTGCCCAGAAACTGGTGATCCAGAACTACCGGGCGCGACGAGGCTCTTCCCCGCGAAACGTTGACCACCTGCTCACGCGAGTTGCCCGGCTGGAAAAAAGCCAGAGCCAGGGGGCCACGGGCTCTAGACCCGCTGCCCAGTCTTCAAATCAAGGTGCCGGCCGATAAAGGATTAAAGGACCAGTTCCTAATTTGGTGAGAACAGGACCTTGAGGCTAAACGAGCCAGAGCCTGAGGCAGATCTCACACCGAAGCGAATGTTTTTGTAGCGTCCTGAATGTTGCAAGAGATCGCTTGAACCACTCATTTCAGTGCTTGCGAGGGGAACCCATGTGTTGTTGTCTGAATTCCACTGATCAAGCGAAATGTTGAAGTCTGTGCCGCTGGGCCCTTCCAGCTGGGCTTGGAGAGAGAGCTGGCCAGCGAAGGGAATGCTTGAGTTTGGTATGCTGAAGAAACGAACTTGGCGAAGGTCGAGCTCTCCATTGAAAACAAGGCCTGGAGGAACAGGTAGAGGAATGGGGCCTGGACCAACTGTTCCTTCGCGTGTTTCGATTTGCAGCAGTCGGTTTTCAGGTCTCGAACCATCGACCTGGTCTACAGCACCAGAGCGCGACAACGACACAATGCGCTGCCCCACTTTTTTGGCAGAGTATTCAGGTCGAGCAGCAAGAACAAGAGCGCCTACCCCAGCAACGTGGGGAGCGGCCATTGATGTTCCACTCAATGTGGCACGACGATTCCCTGGTTGTGCTGAAAGAATTCGCGAACCTGGAGCGTAGGCGTCGAGGCAAGATCCAAAGTTGCTGAAATCTGACTTCACATCTTGAGATGTGGTGGAACCCACCGTGAAAGCTGAAGGCTCTCGTGCTGGTGAAAACGAGCAGGCGTCTTCGGAGCTGTTTCCGGCAGCCACGGCAGTGAAGACGTCTTGGTCAGTCAAGCGACGAATAGCCTCGTCCATGGCTCTGTCAACACTGCCGCCAAGGCTCAAGTTGGCAACCATGGGTACTGCGGGGTAGGACATTTTCTGAAAGATGACGTAGTCGATGCCAGCAACCACTCCCTCCGTTGACCCGGCGCCGAGACAATCCAAGACTCTCACCGGGAAAAGAATGGCCCGACGGGCCACGCCGTATGTTGCTCCTGCTGCGGTTCCGGCCACGTGAGTTCCATGACCTTGGCAGTCGTTGCTTCCAAACCCGTCGTTTATGGCGGTGAAGCCCGGTTGCACACGACCTCCAAATTGGCTATGAGCGGGGTCAATTCCTGTGTCGAGCACAAAAATCCAAACGCCGCGGCCCCCTGAAACAGGTGCAGAAAAGGAGTTGTCCAGCGGAAGGCTTGGCTGGTCGATTCTGTCAAGGCCCCAAGAGGCTGCTGTGTTGAACATTTGAACGGGCTTAATGGATTCAACAAAGCGCACTGTGCCGCTTGCGAGAAGGGTTTCTCGTTCAGTTTCTGTGAGCATCAGTGCGGAGAAACGCACGTGTTCAAAGTCTTTTGCACCAAGAGACCGCTGTTTTTGCAGTTGGTCTGTTGCGGAAGACGATGCAGACGCTAAAGTTTGGCTTGCTGTCTCCAGCGGCACATCCGTTAAATAGCGTGCTCTTTCTGATTCCGAGGCTGCAGAAAGAGACTGTGTCTTCGCGGGAGCAAGTGTGTGGTCTTGTCCACAGGAAGGAAGGAGTGCGGGGGCTGTGATAAAAGAGGCAATAAGGCCGATGCGTTGCCAAGAAGAGCGAACATTGAACATAAGTTTTCTCCAAAAAGAATCTGCGGGATTTTTTGAGCCCAAGACCCATGTCAAAGGCATCACCCAATCTCAGGCTAGCTCCTCAGTTGCTCGATTAATGTGCAAACATGACCTCCGGCGAAAAGGCGTTTCGGCGTGGTGGGAAAATGTTTCCTAAAGTGACAAGAGTTGTTGGATGTGGCGGACACTGTCCGTGTCATGAGACACCTCGAAGAGGAGCGGTTTATGGATTTTTTTGATTCTTTGATCAAGCGGCGCAGCGCGGCTCTGTTTGAGGAAAGAGTTCCGGAAAGAGAGCTTTTGGAAAGGGTTCTTGAGGTGGGCCTGACTGTTCCTGATCATGGGTGTCTGAGCCCTTACAGATTTGGGGTTGTGCAGGGAGAGGCCAGACATCGATTTGCGCAGGCGTTGGTCGACAACGCCAGAGAGTCTGGTGGCGAGCTCGAGCCAGAGCGTGAAGAAAAGCTGCGGCGAAAAGCCTATGTTGCACCGGTGCAGGTGGCCATCATTTTTTCCCCACAACTGGAACATCGCATACCTCTTTGGGAGCAACAGGTCACGGCCTCTTGCACTGGCTACGCGATCACTTTAGGGGCGGCTGCTGTGGGCTTGGGAGCAGTTTGGAAATCTGTTGGACCAGTTGTTGCGAGCCCCCTGCAGAAATTTTTTCAACTGAAAGACTCAGAGAGTTTGATGGGTTGGGTGAACTTAGGATACGCCAAGCCCAAATCTTCCACCCCCCGCACTTTAAACGCGTCGTCACGAACCCTGTGGCTTTGAAGTTCTCGATCTATCTTTGCCAATCCGTAAGAAAGCCAGACCGGCCTTGACAGTCTCTTTTTGCGCGAGATAGAGAACCGCCATCAATCCGTGGTGGGAGCTCTGCGTTTTTTGATTGACGACGTGTTCAGCCGTGGGGAGATCGACCAAATATATATGAGGAGATTTTTTATGATGAAGTCTGTTGCGCTCGCAGTGGGAGCGGCGCTGGCCCTTGCCGGTTGTGGAAGTGTGGAGCAGTCAGCTGGTTCTGACGAACTCCGTGCTGGTGATCCAGTAGAAATTGACGAGACCCTTGATTCAGTATTGGGACAAGAAGGCGATCAACTGCCAGAGGCCATGATGGTGCGAGTTGAGGCCGATGCCCAAGGTGAAGATCTCCCCGAAACCGCACAATTGAGGGTCGTTCAGCAGCAAGTTCAAGACCCCGAGCAGGCGTGGCAGCAAAGCCAGACCTCAACAGACCAAGACCCTACAGGAACTTTCGTTGTTGTGAATGCCGACAGCAAAGATCAAGCTGAAGGTGAAACTGAAACTTCTGAAGCAACTGATGGCACAGCCCCCTTGGAAGATCGCTACAACCGACGTCGGAGTCGTTCTTTCAGCGCAGGTTTTGTGGCGTCACGTGATCGGGGTGCTTTTGGGTTCCGTCACAGCATCCGCTCTCATCGTCGCGACAGAGGATTTTTCCGGAGCTTTTTCCGCCCTATCCTTCGTGGAATCCACCGAATTCGCAACCGTCACTCTTACTGGGGATACTTTGATGAACCACGACGGTACCGTCGTGGTCGCTACAACTACTACGTGTACCCCCGTCCACGTCGAACCTTTGGCTGCAGCAGTTTCGATCGGAGAAACAGCTCCTTTGGCTTCAATTTCCGGCGCGGTTACATTTACAGCTACAGCTCTCGATGTGGTGGTCGTAACTACAATCGTTGGTGAGAGCCCGTCGATCGTTATCAGTGTGTAAACGCTGATGATCTTCACTAAAAAAGGCCCATGGTTTCCATTGGGACTTTTTTAGTGAAGTCAACGACTGAACACCGTTCCATCGACTTTTCCCCCAAACACACGTATAGCTCCCTAGTGAGAAAAGAACACGTTGAAAAGGGAGCCGTGCGATCGTGAGAGTGGCCTTTTTCCTGTTTTTGATGCTTTTGAGCTGCGGTGTTGCCGTTGCTCAAAAGAAAGAGACACCGATCTCTTCCAATGCTCAAACAGCTCTTCGAGTTTGGGTGAGCATTCCTCCCCTTGCGGGGCTGCTCCGAGCGGTGCTGCCTGTTGGCTCTTCGGTGGATGTGTTTTTACCGGCAGGGCAGTCGCCTGAAGTGTTTGAACCCACCCCACGAACCATGTCGCGTTTGTCTCGTGCCACTCACTTCGTGGCCAGTGGGTTGGCCTTTGAAAAAGTTTGGCTCCCTCGCATGGAAAAGAATTTTCCTCAGATGAAGGTGATTTGGCCTTTTGGTCCACCAAAAGCAAAGGATCATGAGGCCCACCACAAGAACCATCACCATGAAGATCATGACCACCCTCACCCATGGCTCACACCCAAAAACCTTCGTCGCATTCTTGATGCTGTGCAGCAGGAGATGAAGCTCGGTGAGGCTGTTTCTCGAGAGAAGGAGCGTTTGGAACAGCTTTCTCGGAGAGTCGCTGAGCTTCTGAAGCCCCACCAAGGAAAAAAGTTCTACACCTATCACCCGGCATGGCAGGAGTTTGCGGCGCAGTTTGGACTTGTTCAAGTTGCCTTGGAAGATCGTGGCCACAGCCCAGGTCCTCAGGCCTTGGCGAGTTTTCTCAACGGTTTTTCTTCCTCAGGATCGAAAAGAATTTTCATTCAACCTCAAGACAACCGGCAAAACTTAGACCGTCTTTTTTCTCAACTGCTTCAAAAGAAGGGTGTTGACTTTATTGTGGTCGATCCGCTGGCAGAAGATATCCAAGCCGAACTTCTTAAGTTTTCTCAGCTGCTGAGGGCAGATCTTGATAACCGACTCTAAACCGTCTTCAGGCGAGTCGGCATCAGTGGGCTCTCCTCCCTTTGCTATTGAGATGAGTGATGTGACGGCTGGCTATCGTCCAACGGAGTCCGTGATCGAGTCGGTTTCTCTCAATGTTCATGACCGAGAATTCTTTGCCATTATTGGTCCAAATGGCGGCGGCAAAACAACCTTAGTTCGGGTGATCCTAGGCTTGTTGGAGCCCATGAAAGGCCGGTGCCTGATCTACGGCAAGCCTGTTGCCCAGTGCCGGCACTTGTTGGGGTACGTGCCGCAGTTTCGCACCAGCAGACCCGACTTTCCCATCACTGTTCACCGCATGGTTGAGCTGGGCCTCGAGAACACTCCACTACGACAAAGACCTGCTTCTGAACGTCGGGATTTTGCAGAACAGGCAATTGTGCATGTGGGCCTCAAAGATGCCCGGAAGCGTCGTTTGCGTGAACTCTCGGGGGGACAGTTTCAGCGTGCCCTGATTGCCCAGGCCTTGGTGCGACGTCCAAGGTTGCTTTTGCTCGATGAGCCCACTTCCAGCATTGATCATGAAGCTGAAGGGGCTCTGATGGACCTTTTTGAGTCTCTCACAGAGGAACTGACTCCTGTTTTGATTTCGCATGATGTTCACTATGTTGTGAGATCTGTTTCTCGAGTGGCTTGTGTCAACCGTAGCGTGGTGGTTCACAAGGCAGCCCGTTTGCAGCAGTTGGAGACGCATGAAGTGTTCGGTTACTCAGCTGTTGCCATTGATCACTCTGCGCACAAGGAGTCAGGAGAGTCTAAAAGAGACC
>JANQPW010001058.1 GCA_028285285.1 Silvanigrellales bacterium | reverse complement strand
CTGGCTCTTGGCGTGAGACACATCCCCAAAGGCGGGGTAGATGGTGTCGTGTTCCAAAAGCTTTCCTGTCTGATCCACGACCACGAGTTTGCTGCCTGTTCGAATGCCGGGGTCAATGCCCAAAACAACACGACTGGGGATAGGAGGGAGCAGGAGAAGGTTTCGGAGATTTTTAGAAAACACCCTGATGGCATCTTCTTCAGCCTTGTTCTTCGACTCGAGACGGATTTCAGTTTCAGTGGATGTGGAGAGAATGCGATCAAAGCCATCCTTCACACAGTCTTTCAAAAACTCACGCAACTCACCTGTTGTCGTGGGGAGAATGGCGGCATTCTCGGCTGCGGTCAGTGGTGGCTCCGTGTCGTAGGTTACGGTTACCCTCACCACGCCTTCCTTCTCAGCTCGCCTCAGAGCCATGAGGCGATGTGTCGCTATGTTTGCGACAGGCTCTGAGAAGTCGTAGTAATCAGTGTATTTCGTTTTCTTGTCTTTGAACTCTTCTTTGACCACCGACTTGTAGCTGGCATTTTGAAAAATCCAGTTTCGGAGCTCTTGTCGCAGCTCTGCAATTTCGGAAATGGACTCTGCAATGTAGTCTTTCACTCCCTTTTTCACATCTTCAACAGACTTCAGATCTTCGTGCAATGAGGTTGCCTCTTCAAAGGCTGGCTGCAACTGCTCAGGGGCCAATTTCTGTGAGAGCAGAGACTGTGCAAGCGGCTCAAGCCCGCGCTCTTTGGCAATCTGGCCACGGGTGCGCTTTTTCGGTTTGTAGGGAAGATACAGATCTTCGAGCAGTGTCTTCGATTCGCAGGCTTCTATCGAAGCTTTCAGCTCGGGCGTGAGTTTTTCCTGTTCTTGAATGGAGCGCAGCACAGCGGCCTTGCGTTCTTCAAGCTGGCTCAAATACTCGTGACGGTCCCGAATGTTCCGAATTTGGACTTCGTCGAGGTTTCCCGTGCGTTCCTTCCGGTAGCGTGCAATGAACGGCACCGTGCACTCGTCGTTGAGCAATTCGATTGTGTTTGCAACTTGGCCTTCAGCAAGTTGAAGGCCGGTTGCAATTTTAGACACGTGTAAGGGGTTTGTGGGCTCTAGGCTTGACATCTCTCTCACTCCAGTCAGAAGCAAATAAGTCAGAAGAGTTTAGACGACACCAGTCCGAAAGGAAATGAAAGGGACCCCTTCAACGGATGGCAATCACTCTTTGTTTGGGATTTCCGAGGCAGCAAAAAAGAAGTTAACCTCTGTTGTTGCTGTTTCCGGTGCATCTGAGCCATGCACTGTGTTTTCTCCAATGCTCACAGCAAACTCTTTCCGAATGGTGCCTGCCGCGGCTTCGGCCGGGTTTGTTGCACCCATAACTTCGCGGTAATTGGCAATGGCGTTGGCTCCCTGAAGCACGCTCACCACAACAGGTCCCGAGGTCATAGATTCCACGAGTTCACCATAAAACGGACGCTCTTTGTGCACAGCATAGAACATCTCGGCCTGTTTTTTGCTCAAGTGGATCATTTTTGTGGCTGCAATACGCAGGCCTTTATCCTCAATTTTCGCAAAAATCTTGCCAATGAGGTTGCGGCGCACGCCGTCGGGTTTGATGATTGAAAGTGTGGTTTCCATGTTTTCCTCGTGGTGGATGAACAACGTCAGTGTTGGCACTCTCGTTCATAGTCATGGCATCAATCAGAGTCAATTAATGGAGAGTAGGGTTTTTCGTCAGCTCTTCAGCTCCAAAATCAGGTCGAGAATCACAGGTGCTCGAGGGTTTCCGGGGTCGGAGTTGATGATGAGTTCTTTCAAGCAGCGAATGTACAGATAGGTTTTGAGAAGCCACTCAAACTCTAAGGTTGAAGCTGGAAAAAGCTCTGATGTGATAGGGTTGTCGCGCAGGCTTTGGAAGTAGGACTTTGAGAATGCGGAGTGAAGGGTGTCCAGTTTCACGTTGGCATGACTTCGGAGACCATTTTGCCGGTTCCGTGAATTCTTC
>JANQPW010001054.1 GCA_028285285.1 Silvanigrellales bacterium | reverse complement strand
AGAGCCTCACCAGAACAGATGCTGGAGGCCAAACGTATCATCCCACTTTTTTCGAATTGCAGTGTGGGTATGTTCACCACGCAGAATCAAGTTACGATTTTTCTAGCTTTCTCAATGACAACGAGGCCAGAGATCGACTTGTTTCTCAAGAAAGACGAAAGCTTCCCTTTAACAGAAAGCTGGAAGATTTAAGTGATTTTCAGCCAAAGCTGACTTTTGAGCTCATTTTGAGAACCCTGGGAGAGCAACGTGATTTCGGGAAGACCCAATTCGAAATCATTTCTTTGGACGAAGTTGAAAAAGAAAAGCTCAAACTTGATTGAGTCAGAATGCACTGCGAGACCATTTGCTTGCAGTGCATTCTGAGGTCTTGGTATAGTCGAATAGTCAATCTTGGCCTTGATTTTAGAGGTGCCCGTGTCGAAAGTGCTGGCTCGCGACTACTACAAACGCTGCGGAATGCGGCTCCGAGTGTTGCCTCACCTCCTCAAGGAAGGAGCATATCCTGACGTTGTGCGGGAATCTCAGGAGCTCACCGAGCTCCTCCTTAAAGGTCTTCTGCGAGCCTATGGAATTGATCCGCCAAAGGTGCATGACGTGGCTCCAACTCTGGTTCAGTATTCCGCATCATTTCCACCAGAAGTTCAGCAGAATCAGCAAAAAATAGTGGAAATGTCACGGCGTCTTCGAAAAGATAGAGAAATCAGCTTTTATGGAGAAGAAGATTTGATCCCTCTTCAGAGCTACACAAAGAAAGATGCGACTGAGGCCATTGAATCGTGCGAATGGCTCTACCAGTTGCTCACTCCTTTGTTCCAAAGAATTTGATGAAATTGCCGAGGACTCATGAAAGAACACGAGGCGCGCAGTCTTTTCAATGAGGTCATTGCGGTCATTGAACGGTGGTGCCAATCTCAGGAAGCTCAAAAAAAACAGCTTCTGCTCGCTTTGCAGTTCGGCTCAAGCGTCAAACCACCTCTCAAGTTGATCTCGGACATTGACCTGTACTTGGTGTTTGATCAGGTTCCAAGGTGCCGCAAGAGGCTGTGGGAAATGACGCTTAGCCTGGAATCACAGCTCGAGCCTCCGCTTTCAAAGCTGCACCGGGCAGGTTTCAATTATGTTCTTTCTCCGCTCATTCGATCAAAGGAAAGCCTGGAGAGATACAATTCATTCTATTTGGACTTGCCTGAGAAGCACAAAGTCATTTTTGACGCGAGCCATCATTGGCCCCAACTCAGAAAAAGAATCCTCGATTTCAGAGAAAAATACAAAGCCGTAAAAAAAGAAGACGGTCTCCAGGTTGTGTGGGATCTCACACAAACCTTGGCTCCGGGCGCTTTCTTCGACCCTACTTTCTAGGCTCTGTCTGACGATTCCTTTGACGTTGACCTCGCTGGTTCTTTGAAATAGTTGAGGAATCTCCAGATGCAACGGTTTGGGGGTTTTAATGAGGTTTTTCTTTCTCACATATTCGTTTTTGTTGACTTTTTCTGCCCAGCCTGCGGCTGCAAGAGAAACAAAGATAGGACAGCGAGTCTTTCAATTGCACGATGAATCCCGTAGCAGAAAGCTCACAACCTATGTCTGGTACCCATCAAAGACAGGGGCTACGGTAGAACCCTGGAAAAAGAGAAGCCCATTTATTCCTGTCAAAGTGGTGGAGAGTGCACCACTTTCCGACCAAAAACATCCTGTTGTTCTGCTTTCACATGGCTCTGGTGGCACTGCAGACAAAATGTTTTGGGTTGCAGAAGTGCTGGTCAGAGACGGATTCGTTGTCATTGCTGTGAACCACACGGGAAATATGACG
>JANQPW010001045.1 GCA_028285285.1 Silvanigrellales bacterium | reverse complement strand
TGGAGGCATGGAGCATGTCGCTTGGCCACCCTATCAGCCATCAGCGGTGTGCGCACACGCCTTTTTGGACAATGGATCGCTTGTGATCAATTGGAAAGGTGGCTCTCTTCAGCTTTCTGATTCAAAGCTGAGGGGCGGGCACAATGCGCAAAACCTTGCGTTTGTTTGGGCGCTCTGCCAGGGCCTGGCTGCGAACGCAGATGGAACACTGGGGATGCAACTCACTGCGCAACATTTTCAGAAGTTTTTTTCAAAAAGCTCAAATGAATTTGAGCCCCTTCCTCACCGCATGGAACCCCTCAACTTGTCTTCTTTCAACATCAACTGGCGGGCCATCAACGATTCCAAATCAACCTCCTTCTTGTGCACGGCCAAGGCCCTCAATTGCACCTCCGGTTCTGTTTTGTTGATCCTCGGCGGTCAACTCAAAGAAACAGACGTGAGCCTCCTCTTTGAGACCCCCCCCCAACCCCAGAAACTCAAGGTGATCTGCTACGGCTCTGAAGCAGAGAAGTTGAAGCAAGCCTTAGAGGCGCAATTCAAAATTCAAGCCTATGCGGTGCCCAGCTTTGACGCCGCGATTGATTGCGGTTTGAACATGGTTCAGAGTAAAGAGACTCTCCTCTTCAGCCCTGGCGCAGCCAGCTTTGACAGCCACAAGAACTTTGAAGAACGTGGAGAAGATTTTAAAATGAAAGTGAAGCGTTCTCTGGCGCATCAAGCTTGAGAAAACCGCTTTTTGAGAGAAGGGCGAGCATTCTCATGCACCACGAGTCTCGAGCTACCAGCAGAAGCTCCTTTTTTAACGATGACCTCTATCGTTCCTTTGCTTTCTGGAAAATTGGAGGGCAAGGACTTTGGTTTCCTGTTTTTGCGTTGAGCGCCATCGGTCTCCTTTTTGTCTACAGTGCTTCGAGCATCTACGCCGGTGAGAATTTTGGCGATGAGTTTCATTTCGTTCGCAAGCACGCTCTTTCGATGATTCTCGGTGTTCTCGCGGCACTTTGTGGACTCTTTGTCCACATATCCCTCTTCACACGATTCGCGTGGGTTATTTTCAGCGTTTCGCTGGTTATGGTCTTTTCAACTCACATTCCGGGAGTCGGCCATGAAGTGAACGGAGCTTCTCGTTGGCTGAAAATCTCTGGTTTTACCTTTCAACCTGCAGAGTTTGCCAAGTTGGCCTGTGTTTTTGTGGGAGCTCGGGTTCTGACTCACTTTGAAAAGCAGCCCATCAGACT
>JANQPW010001044.1 GCA_028285285.1 Silvanigrellales bacterium | reverse complement strand
GTGCTTGCCGGTGGGGCAAGACTCGTTGGCTGAGTGGTTGTCTCCCCAGGCCGCTTCCCTCGTGCAAGGCGGGGTTGGAACGTGACTCCAAACTCAGAGAGTTGACAGTGCATGCACTCAGGTGAATCATGGCGTTTCACAATTGCTTTGCTGGAGGGTTGATTGATGGAATTGCTGAAGAGAGTTGGGCCCCTTTTGCTGGGCTTTTTTCTCGCTGTGCCCACTGCCTTTGCAGCTGAATGGGAAAGCGCGGAGTCCACTTTTGTGGTGCTCACAAAGAAGGCTGGTTTGGCCAGTGCGTTTGCTCACGATCATGTCGTTCAAGCGAAGAGCTTCGACCTGACAGTGTTCCCACCGCAAGAACAGCAGACAGGTGCAGGTGCTCTGTCGCTTCCGCGACAGGTCTTGCTCACCACCAAAACCAAAGACCTTGTTGTTGATGATCCTGTGCTCGGGAAACAGCTCTTTCCACGCCTCAAAGCTCTTGGAGTTACGAAGGAGCCGTTTTCTGAGTTGAGCAGGAGTGATCGTGAGGGCGTTGCTGAGAGCATGTTTTCGGAAGAGCAGCTTTGGGCCGAGAAGTTCCCAGACATCAGCGTTTCTGCCGATGGTTTTGTGGCACAACCAGGTCGCCTGGGGTCACTTGAGAGCTCTCATGTTGCAAGTTTCACCTTTCGCATTCGGGGAAAGGAAGTGAAGAAGCAAATGCCATTGATCATCACGCAAAGTGGAGGTTGGGTCACAGTTGAGGGTCTCACGTCTGCGAAGTTTGAGGAGTTTGGGTTTGAAGCCTACTCCGCGATGCTGGGTGCTGTTCGAAACCAAGACACCTTTCACTTCTATTTTAGCGCTAAAGGGAAATGGAAAGCGGAGTGACGCGGTCTCTTTCTCATGGTGAGGCGGCAGCTCACCTGCCTCTCCAGCGCAAGGCTGCGGAGCTGCGTGCTGCGGCATCTTCTCTCGGTTTGGGTCATGCCCTTGTTGTGAAGGCCGAGCCTGGAAGTGGAAAGTCAACCTTTCTTCCACTGCTCTTGGCCGACTCGATTCCCTCCAACCTGTGTGTTCTCGTCACAGAGCCCCGAAGACTGGCTGCAACCGGTGCAGCGTCTTATGCAGCAGAGCTTGCCGGCTGTTCCCTTGGCAGTGAGGTGGGGTTTGCGGTTCGGGGAGAGCGACGATTTTCTCAGAACACGAGGGTGGTTTTTGCCACAGAAGGTCTTGCTCTTCAGCTTTTGAGTGATGCCGCCTTTGTGGATCGTTTGGGTTGTTTGGTTGTTGATGAGTTTCATGAACGGCACTCCCAAACCGATGTTTTGCTTGCCGTGATGCGCAGCTGGGCGATGTTTCATGAGACCTCTCATGGCGCTCTGTCGCGACCTCCTCCCCGGTTTGTGTTGATGTCAGCCACTTTCAATGCTCGGGAGTGGTCTGAGCTCTTTCACACCCAACAGATCATTGGAGTGGAGGGACGGTCCTATCCTGTGGTTGTTGAGCATGAGGCAGTGCCACCCGATTCCCATTGGCTTGTGGCAATGAGAGCGCGGGTCAACGACATTTGTGCTGGTGAGCAGAAAGGTCATGTTCTTTGCTTCCTTCCAGGCAAAAGAGAGATTGAAGATCTTGGTCGAGATCTCACGGAAGACTTGGGAGGCAGGGTCCAGGTGGAGAGCCTGCATGGAAATCGGCCTCTGTCGGAGATGCAGCGAGCTTTTTCCCGGCAGGCCGATCGCAAAGTTTTTTTGGCGACCAACATCGCCGAATCGTCTCTCACCATTCCTGGAGTGCGCTTTGTCGTTGACTCTGGTCTTGAGCGCCAGGCTCGCTTTCACTCCGTAACACGCACCACAGAGCTGAGCACTGTGAAGGCGGGGAAGAACAGCTCCGAGCAGCGTGCTGGTCGAGCGGGGCGAGAGGCTCCGGGTTGGGTCACTCGTTTGTTTTCTAAAGACGATTTTCTTCGCCGGGAAACAGAATCTGAGCCAGAAATTGCGGTGTCGTCGGCTGAGGCGGAATGTTTGACACTTCTTCGCGTGTTTCAATCACTTGGTTTGAGTACTCAAGATTGGCACCTCGGCCAGGCT
>JANQPW010001033.1 GCA_028285285.1 Silvanigrellales bacterium | reverse complement strand
CTCCCCTTATCCGCTTGTTTCTATCAGTGGGTCCAAGGTGCTTCCGGCCCCTACCCTGCAGTTGGTGCATGGATTCGCGGGGGAGCTTTCACAATGGGTAAACCGCAGTTCGAAGACCGTGAGAAGGTTGTGGGCGCGCTTGAGTCTGTGGCAACAGGAAATGCAGCTACCGCAGGGAACACCCTCTGCTGTGTCACTCCCCTCGTGGCCAGCCCCTCTTTTTTGGCGCAGATTCGCCACACCTGGTTTCTCAACGGCAACAGAATAGATGACATTGCCTTGCTTTCGGCTTCGGGCAACGGCGAGACAGCTGCGTTTCGGACATATTCTTGCAAAAAAAATTTCCCACCTTTGTCGAAAGGTGACAAACTCAGCTGCCGTGTCATGGCCCGTGGCAGCGTGTTCCTTGGTGAACTCTCCATTGAAGCGGAGGAAAAAGAAACTGGGACTTCCCCACAAGAGGGAGCATCACTGTTCTTCTGAGGCTCCGCCTTCAAAGGGGTGCACAACGCGACGCAGCGAAACCCGCCGGAGAGTCAGGCCCAGGTTTTGTTCGCGGCAAATGCCTTTGCCGGAAAGATGAAGCTGCACCACATGATGTCCCGGGTTGAGATCGAAGTCCAAACTCAACTCCTCTTGATTTTCATAACCTTCGAGACGCAACGCCTGATCATTCACCCCCACCAAAAGTTTCACCTCACAGTTTTCACAGTTCCTAACCAAAAAACCAGCTTCCAGGCGAAACTCACCACTTTGATCCACACGAACGGGCACTCCCACCTCAATGTGATCAGTGCGACCGCAACCCAGCGCAGAACGAGGAGGAAGCAAGAAACTCAGCTCTCCGGCTGCACTTCGATGCTCAACCTGAAGGCGATTTCCCCGGGAAGACAGCACTCGCATGTGCTCAAGTGCGGGTGACTCCGTGAAATCCTCAACAACTTTTGCTTCAAAAAGAGGCTGGCGCAGCCAGGCATCGTCGGTGAGCTCTCGAGGGAGTGCAGAATCACAGGTTGTTGCATCGAGGTGGCAGGCCCGGAATCGTTGTTTGAGCATGTGAACATCGTCGTCAACACGTGCTTGCAAATCGAGGAGTTCAGCAAAGTGGCGCCTGTTCATGAGAT
>JANQPW010001026.1 GCA_028285285.1 Silvanigrellales bacterium | reverse complement strand
GGTCTGCGATGTGCAGGGTATCGAGCAAGCTTACGTCATCAAGTCGGGCCGTGAGGTCCGGGCTTTGGTGTCGCCCACAGTGTTTGATGATTCAGCTGTGACCTCACTGGCAAAATCCGTTGCGAAGAAAATCAGAGAAGACCTGCGGTATCCAGGAGCCGTGCGTGTGACCATGATCCGTGAGCAGCGCTCCACTCAACTGGCCAAGTGAAGTCTCCTGTGTCTGAGAGCACCTTGGCCCCCTTTTCGTCGTCATATGAATCTCTTTGTCGCAATGTTCTCAGCAGCGACGAGGGCGTGCTGCGTGTGCTGATGGTGGGCGATGTGGTGGGCCGGCCAGGGCGCAAGGTTCTGAAACAGGTTCTGCACCACATGCGCGAGGTCCTTTTTCCTGACCTTGTCACAATCAATGGTGAAAATCTGGCCGGTGGTTTTGGCATCACAGAAAAAATTCATGATGAAATGCTCGAGTGTGGTGTGGACATCATCACCATGGGCAATCACTGGAAAGACAAAAAAGACATCCACGCCTTGCGCCGCTCGTCGCCGGCTTTGGTGGTTCCCCAAAACATAAAAGGGCTGGAGGGTGTCGATCAAATTCCTGAGTTTCCCATGCGCAGAACCCATAGAGTGGTTCGTGTTGTGAACCTGATGGGCCTTTTTGCCATGAAAGACGAGTACGAAAACCCCTTTCACTTCCTTTCTCGTCAGCAGGAGCTGCTCCGCTCCAATCGCGAATCGGGCCGTTCTTTGGTTTTGACCGACGTTCATGCCGAGGCGAGTAGTGAAAAGCAGGCCATAGCTTGGAAGATGGATGGCATCTCGGCAATGCAGATTGGCACTCACACACACTGCCCCACAGCAGATGAACGCATTTTGCCGGGTGGGACTGCTTTTGTCTCAGACGTGGGCATGACAGGGGCCTACACCTCGGTCATTGGCATGGATGTCACAAAAACGCTGCCCCGCTTTTTTGATCCCAATCGGAAGAAAAAGGGTGCCCATGAGGTCGCTCGCGGGCCGGGCTGGTTTTGTGGCTTGTTGGGAGAAATCGACTCTGCAACTGGACTTGCGGTCAGGGCACATCGTCTCCAATTTCGCTCCGACGAAGGTCGGTGGTTGATCCACTCAGTAGGTGTAAACTCCGCGCCCTGATTTTTTGCCCACATGCCCGGCTTCAACATATTTTCTGAGCAAAGGACAGGGGCGATACTTGGGATCTCCAAGGCCATCATGGAGAACTTCTAAGATAAACAGACACGTGTCGAGCCCAATAAAATCAGCAAGAGCGAGAGGGCCCATGGGCTGGTTGGTGCCCAGCTTCATGCCGGTGTCAATGTCTTCAGCTGTGGCGACACCTTCCATAAGAGTGAAAAAGGCTTCGTTCAGCATGGGCATGAGAATGCGGTTCACGATGAAGCCAGGGTAGTCTTGAGAAACCACAGTTGTCTTGCCACATTTTGTCGCTAAGGCCTGTGTGGTTTGAAAAGTCTCTTCTGAAGTGGAGTGCCCGCGGATGATTTCGACCAGCTTCATCAGAGGAACGGGGTTCATCCAGTGCATGCCCACGACTTGGTCGGAACGCTGGGTGGCCGAGGCCAAGCGTGTGAGGGGCAAGCTGCTGGTGTTGGAGGCAATGATGGCCTCTTGGGGGAGAATTTCGTCAAGGCTGCGAAAAATCTTCGTTTTGAGAGACTCATTTTCTGTGACAGCTTCAATAACAAAGCGTGCCTCTCTCAGGCTCTCCAAGTGTGTTTGTTTGCCGATGCGCTCCCGAATGCTGTGAGGAGCTTCACCGATTTTCCCCTTCTCAGAAAGCTTGCCGAGGCTGATTTCAATTCCTTTGAGAGCCTTGTCGAGAATCTCAGCATTTTGGTCGACCAACGTCACTTGGAAGCCAGACTGTGCCAGGACCTGCGCAATTCCTGAACCCATTTGCCCTGCACCAATCACTCCCACCATTCCCAAGCTTTCGAGATTCATTGCCGACTCCTCTTGTGTCTGTTGCTCAGCTTCCCCCGCTTCTACCTCAAAGTGTGGGCAAAAATAAAGTTGGACCTTTGAGTGTGATCCAGTATGACTGAAGTGTGTTGTGTTAGCGGGAGGTTTGAGTGATTTACCAGCAGGCTTTGTCGGCTCCCTATACCGAATTGAGTGAGGAAGAGCTCGCTTCTCGAGCCCGGGCGGCGCGAGCTGCTCTTGGCGACAGGGTGGTGGTGCTGGCTCACCATTACCAGCGGCCTGAGGTCGTCACGTTCGGAGACTTTCGGGGCGACTCTCTGAAGTTGGCCCAGTTGGCTGCAACCCAAGAAAAGGCCGACTTTGTGGTCTATTGTGGCGTTCACTTTATGGCAGAGAGCGCTGATATTCTTAAGCGCGGCTCTCAGCAGGTCATTCTTCCCGACTTGGGAGCAGGTTGTGACATGGCTGACATGGCCGAAGCAGACGATGTGGCTGATGCTTGGGACGAGCTGGTGGCTGTTCACCCTGAGTCTGATCTTCTGCCTGTGACTTATATCAACTCCACCGCGGCTCTGAAGGCATTTGTTGGGAAGAAGGGCGGTGTGGTGTGCACGAGCTCAAATGCTCAACGGATCGTGAAGTGGGCCCTCGATTTGGGTAAAAGGGTGTTCTTTTTCCCAGATCAACACCTGGGTCGCAACACCTGCCGGTCTTTGGGTATGTCCCTTGAAGAGATGGTTTTGTGGGATCCTGAGCAAACCCAAGGAGGCCTTTCAGATGCTTCGGTGAAAGAGGCGCGGGTTTTCTTGTGGAAAGGCCATTGCCCAGTGCACATGATGTTCAGTGCCAAGCAGGTTCAGGCGTTGCGTGCTCGGGATCGTCACATAAAAGTTATTGCCCACCCAGAGTGCGCCATGGATGTTGTGGACCTGGCCGATGAGGTGGGTTCAACAGAGTTCATTGTCAACACCATCGCAAAGAGTGCTCCTGGGAGCAGCTGGGCTGTGGGCACAGAGATGAACCTCGTGAATCGCATTGCTGCGGAAAACCCTGACAAGAGAGTTGTGAGCATTAACCCCTTCATGTGCTTGTGTGGCACGATGAACCGAATTGACCTGGCTCATTTGGCCTGGAGCCTGGAAAATCTTGTGGCGGGCCGTCTGGAAAACGTCATCTCTGTTGAGGGTGAAGACCGCGCCTTTGCAAAGCTGGCTCTTGAGCGCATGCTTGAAATGAGCGTGTGAGGGGGTTGTGAGCTTGAGCCGAAAACCCACAGAAATGGGCACAGAGTCGCCTTCTCAAGGCCATGGTCGAGATCTGAACCTTGAAGAGATCATCGTGATGGCCAACCGACTCGGAATTGAATTTGTGGAAAAACGGAAAGAAGCGGAACGTTTGGAGTTGCTCCGGACCTCGGTTCGGGCTCGTATCATGAACCGCATTGAAGCAAATAGCCAAGAGAAACTCTCAGAGAATAAACTCCGTCGTTTGGCGGAAGCTGATGACGAGTATCTTGATTTGCTGGAGCGCATTGCTGACTCTCGTGGCGAGTCTGAGAAGCTACGGGTGCGGTATGACAGTTATCGGAACCTTTTTGATGCCCGCCGCACTCTGATTAGCTATCGGAAGACAGAACTGCGCTCTCTCTAATGCGCTGAGCCGTCAAGCGGCGCAGACTGGGCAGAGAATGAAAAGACACAACTTGTGCAACTTCCATAATGCGATCGTAGATGCGCAGACCGACCCTGTCGGCAAGGCTCTGTGACCAAAACCCTTCACTGGCTGGGGGGTTGCGCAGCCCATGCGACAGCGCATTCTCTGGCTGCTCGTTGAGGGGAGAAAAGTTGGTGGTGAAAAGAGTGATTCGCCCGGAGTTGTAGCGAGCATTCACAAGGTCATCAAGGCGCTCCATTTGCCACTCATTTTCGCTGCGAGCTTTGCCGAGCTCGTCGATCACCAAAACGTCACACCGGCGAAGGGGTGCGAGCAACTCCTCTTCCGAGCGTCCCTTTGAGTAACAGTTTCTCAATTCGAAAAGAAGTTGTTGGAACTCAATAAACCGGCCCGTGGACCCTGTTTTCAAAATAATGTGCTTTAAGATTGCGGCAGCAGCATGGGTCTTTCCAGCGCCCACCGAGCCACACAGCAGGAGAAAAAAAGCTTGGCCGGGCACTTCTCCGCGCAGCAGGCTCTCCTCAGAGGCCTCTGCAAAGTGTTGGCACGCGCCAAGCACCCGTTGGTAGTTGCGAAGATGCTCTGGTTTTGAGTGCAGCGCAGGGGGCAGGGTGAGGGTTGCATCAAGGTACCGCTGAGGAAGGCCTGCCTCATTCAGTCGGCGCACTCGCTGCTCTTTTTGTGTGCAAGCACAGCCTTGAGGGTCCACTTCCTCTTGGAGAGTTTCTGGGTTGAGGCGCGTGCTGCGGCCACTGCCTCCGCACACCGAACACGACAACCGTGGGTTGCACCGATCGCAGAGGCTAAATGCCGAGACGCCCGACGCCAGGGTGGAGATGCAGAACTCTTCCGCGCCACAAATCGGCTGCTCGCTTTCGGGGGATTCGCCAAAGCGACTTTGCGCACCGGCGCGTTTGGTGGGTTGCTGCAGACGGGCTTTCGCATCTCGTTGTGACAGTCGTGCTCGGAGGCGCTGAAGGCTTTGCTCGAGCGGTGGCGCAGATTCAGGTTTTTGTGGCGAAGGGTCATTAACCTTGTTCATGGGAATCACCTTCTGAGTTGCCAGAGGGAAGCACAGGCTCAGGTGTGCTTCGGCGCATGCGATGTTCTAGCCCTTTGAGAGTTTTAGGAAATTCCTCGTCTCGTTTCAAGCACTCTCGTTTGAGCGCTTGCATTTCTTCAGCAAGCTTCTGAGGTGATAGCCCTTCGGCTTGCCAACGGCGCAGGCAGTCGAGGTCTGCCGCCGAAACTGAGGAGCCCTTTTCTCGCAGTTCCAGAAAAGTTTGCAGAAGGTAAGAGAAGCCAACGTTCGAGGTGCCCCCTGCTTCTGCTGGGTCTGTCATTCTCAGCTCTGGAAGTGCGGGTTTTGATAAACCTGGCTTGAGCCCAAGTCTTCTGAGATGCGGAGCAGCCGGTTGTATTTGGCGATGCGATCGGTGCGAGAAGCTGATCCTGTTTTGATTTGGCCTGAATTGGTGGCCACTGCCAGGTCTGCGATGAAAGTGTCTTCTGTTTCACCACTACGATGAGAAATCACCGTGGTGTAGCCGTGGGTCTTAGCCAGTTCAATTGTTTGGAGGGTTTCCGTCACCGTGCCAATCTGGTTGAGCTTGATCAGAATTGAATTGGCTGTTCCTTCGGAAAGACCCCGCTGAAGGAGTCTAGAGTTTGTCACAAACAGGTCATCGCCCACGAGCTGAACCTTGTTTCCAATGGCATCAGTCAGCTTCTTCCAGCCGGGCCAGTCGTTTTCATCAAGGCCATCTTCAATGCTGCAAATGGGGTAGTCGCCACAGAGTTTGCTATAAACTTCAATGAGCTCTTCAGCAGCCAGAGAAGTTCCATCAGCCCTCAGGTTGTACTTGCCATCTTTGTGGAATTCGCTGGCGGCAACATCAAGAGCGAAGGAAACTTGCTCGCCGGGTCGGTATCCAGCGCGCTCTACCGCTCCCACAAGCATTTTGAGAGCCTCTTCGTTGCTTTGTAAGTGGGGCGCAAACCCTCCCTCATCGCCCACAGATGTGGACAACCCTTTTTCCGAGAGCACTTTTTTGAGATTGTGAAAGATCTCCACCCCGGCCCTCAGGCCCTCGGCAAAATGGCTGAAACCATGGGGGACCAACATAAATTCTTGAAAATCGAGGTTGTTGTCTGCGTGCTCTCCCCCGTTGATCACGTTCATGAGCGGCACCGGCAGAACTCGGGAGTAGGCCCCACCAAGGTAGCGGTAAAGGGGGGTGCCCAGCTCCTGTGCGGCAGCTCTTGCACAGGCCATGGACACAGCCAATATGGCGTTCGCACCTAGCTTGCTTTTGTTCTCAGTTCCATCAAGTTCAATCATGACCTGATCGATCTCAACCTGATCACTGACGTCAAAGGCATCCTCGAGCTCAGGAGCAATCACTTCGCTCACATTTTGCACAGCTTTCAACACGCTTTTTCCGAGAAACAGTTTCGAGTCTCCATCGCGCAATTCACAGGCTTCATGCTCACCTGTGCTCGCCCCAGAGGGAACAGCAGCTGTGCCAAAGCCCCCTGCCTCGGTGTAGACGTCCACCTCAACCGTGGGGTTTCCGCGGGAGTCAAGAATCTGTCGAGCTGTGATGCCGGCAATTGCGCTCATCGTTTCTCCTTCACATGATCATCTGAGAAGCTCTGGAGTGTAGCTCTAGATGCAGAAAAGTCAAAGCGCAGAAGAACAAAGCTGATCAAAAGTGTATACTAAATTGGAGCAGCAGAGGCTGTTGTTGCTCTTTCTCAGCTGTGTTCTCTGAAAAAATTGAATGCTAGCTCTTGACGGAGCCAGTTTAGACACGATACCTTCATCACAGGTACACTGTGCTTCATTTTATCGGGAGTTATGCTCGCCAAAAGGCAACTTTGTGGGGCATATTTTTGAAAGGGTCGTGTGAATGGCTACGAAAACATCGTCTGTTGAAACCGTGTCTACCAGTCAGTTGATTGCTTCTGTAGCAGAGCGTTTTGATGCTCTCCCTAAGAAGATCACTAAAGAAGTCATTTCCGACTTCCTGGAAACGATTGAGTCGAGTGTTTCATCTGGCAAGAAGCTGCGTCTCGACAAGATTGGTATTCTTCAAGTGAAAGACCGTGCTGCACGCATGGGTCGGAACCCGCAAACAGGCGAGGAAATCAAAATTCCTGCGTCGAAGAAAATTGCTTTCCGTCCGGCCAAGAGCTTGAAGGAGCAAGTTCTTGGATTGCGTAAGACAACGAAAACTGGTGCGAAGAGGAAAACAACCAAGCGTCGTTGAAACCTCTTTTTTGATGTGAAAAGACAAGGCCTCCCTGGATTGTTCAATCCGGGGAGGCCTTGTCTTTTGAACTGGTCTTCTTAGAGTGTGGATACTGACGTGTTCAGACCAGTCTTCTAGAGCTCTGAGCGAAACAGCTTCATGGGATCATGGCCGGTGATGTTTGCCCAGGCGAGCACCCCGCTCATTGAGGCTGCCACAACACCCTGACCCGGAAAAAAACAGTCTCCTGCCAGCGCGAGTTTGCCCATCCGCTTTTTTCCACCCAATGAAATGACGGATGGCAGGGAGCGGAACAAGAAGCGATCAAAGTTCGCCACAAGCCCACCCACTTTTCCATCGGGTCTTGCGGTGTACTTTTCAAAGGTCTGAGGTGTGCCCAACTCAACGTTTTCCAACTTCAACCCTGTTGCCCCTTCCACGCGAGACACGAGCTCTGCCTTGATTCTTTGACACAATTCGGAGCTCCAGCCGTTTTCAGTTGTGAAGTCGCTGGTGCTGTCCACGTGTGCCGTAGCCGTGAAGGGTCGAAAAGAAACCCTCTCTCCCGCGCGCGCCCGACCCTGTTGTGTGGGCCGCATTGAAACATACAGGGCGTGTTGGATGAGGTCGTGCTCCCTGGGAAAGATTTGCGAGAAATACGGAAGCTCCGGAGCACTCACCGAATGTGGCTTGATATCTGTTTCCTGTGCGATTCCATAAATCGCCACTGCTTGCCACTGTTTTGTGTTTTGTGCCGTTTGATTTAAAAGACTCCATTCTTTGGTTTGCGAAATCTGGTTTTGAGGGGTGCCCGAGGTGAGCTCAACGATGGCATCGATGGGGAGGGTTGAAATCACATTCCGAGCCTGAAAGTGCTCGATCTCAGATGGAGAAGACGCGACGGTGAGGTGAAACAAGTTGTTGTGAAAACGAAGAGAGGTCACTCTTCGTTTCTTCAAGACCTCAACCTTGGGGTTGTTTTGCAAGCCCTTCAACCAAGGGTTAAAAAGATCATGCATGCCATTCTGAAAACAGTAGATTCCCTTTTGAAGGATGCTGAGCCCCATCGCGCCCACGAGATAAGGTGTTTCTTTTGCTGAGCATTGTGAGGTGTCGAGGAGCAGAGCCTCAATGATCTGAAAACTTCTTGTGTGCTCCTGAATGCCAAACCGTTTCGCTTCGTCCCAAACCGTGCGTTGCATGCAACGCATGGCCCGCCATGCCTCTTGGGGAGACAGTCCAAATCCAAGGTCGGCGAGATGAACGAAGTCTCCAAGGGTGCGAATCGGGAATTGCGGAAAGCGATCAAAAACCTTCCACATCCACTGTGCGTCTTGATTCAGTTGCTTCACAAAACTGACCAACGCATCAAACTCAGTGAGCTCAGCGCCTGTTTGAGAGCAAACGAATGTGCCTTCAGTTGTGAATCTCACCTTTGTCGAGCCCGCCATCGTGGCTTCAGAGAAGTGGTGTTCAATGAAGGGAATGCGTTTGAGGCTTTGGAATGCGTTCAGCTCTCTCCCCGTTGCCAAACGGAACAGCTGGTTTTGGAGATCGCGGCCTTCACAGGCGATGAGTTGTGTGGCGCCAGCGTCGTGCAGTCTCTTTGGGAACCCTCGGGCAAAGTACCCAGCACTCCCTCCGGGGGCAGTGTGCTGTTCCAGCAGCAAGACCCGTTGGCTCTTTTCAGAACGGCCTGTCCATTCTTCACTTGCGCCAAAGCATGTGGTGGCCGCCATGCCAGCGGCCCCTGCTCCAATGATGATCACATCAACTGTTTCGTTCATCTCTCCAGGGTGTGTTGACATTTCTTTTCTGTCAACAATTCGGGGGTACCCTCCCCGAAAATTTGTCGGCCCTAGACATCGAGCAGCTGCAGTGCAAACTCAACTCGGCCAAGTGGTGCGGAGATTTGCAGGCCGGCAATGTGGGGTTTGATCTTGGCCACCATTTCCTGGGCAATTTCCATTCCAGCGGCAGATTGGTCTGCTGCTGAGGAAAAACGGCCGATGCGGTCGATGTGTCGTTTTGGAACGACAACCCCGGGCACTTCGTTTGCCATAAACTGGGCATTGCGAAGTGACGAGAAGGGCCAGACTCCAGCAATGATGGGCAGCCCATAGCGTTCCGTCTTTTCCAGAAAGTCGAAGAGGCATGCCTCGTCGAAGATGGGTTGTGTGATAGCCCACGATGCGCCCGCTTCAACTTTGTAACGGTAGCGGTTGAGCTCCAAGTCCATGTCAGGAGCCACGGGATTTGCCCCAACACCCACACTAAAAGAAGTGCTGCCACCAAGGTCGGCATTGCCCAGATCGCGTCCCGAATTCAGCCGAGAACACATGTTCACGAGCCCAATGGCGTCGATATCAAACACAGCCGTTGCATTGGGGTAGGGCCCCAGTTTTGGTGGATCTCCGGTGACGCAGAGGATGTTTTTGAGCCCGAGCCCAGCAGCGCCAATGAGATCGCTTTGAATCCCCAACAGGTTTCGGTCGCGGCAGGCATAGT
>JANQPW010001017.1 GCA_028285285.1 Silvanigrellales bacterium | reverse complement strand
ACGAGATCGCCCGCGTGTGCAACCACCTTCACAAAAGTCATCCTGTTGTCGATCTCAACTTTGGCTGCCCGGCGCCAAAAGTTGTGGGGCACCAAGGAGGAAGCGGTCTCATCCGCGATCCCGCCCGGTTGAGACTATTTCTCGATCGGCTCTTTTCTCTCACTCCTCCTGAACGCTGCAGCATCAAAACTCGTTTGGGTTTTGACGGAGTTGAAGAGACAGAGCATCTGATGGAGGTGTTCTCGCGGTATCCCCTCAGGGCTCTCACCCTTCATGGCCGCACTCGCGCTCAGCGCTACACGGGCAAGGCTGACTGGAGGACGATCGACAGCCAAGCGCAGAAGCTACCGTTTGACGTGATGGCCTCTGGTGACATCGTGTCAAACTCCAGCTTTCGTGCCTTTTCTCGTGTATGTCCCCATGCGCCTCGGGTGCTCATTGGGCGCGGCGCCCTTCGTAACCCCTGGATTTTTAAAGAGCTGAGACAATGTGAGAACATATGCCTCACGCCCAGATGTTTGCGTGCGGCTCTCGAGGTCTTCGTGCAAATCCAGCAGCTCTTTAAGCTCAACTTGCCCGAAGCCTTCGGATTTTTGAGCAGTGGCGAGGCTCTTATGTCACGCTCCACTCATGAAGAGGAATGGCTCCAGCTCAGAAAAAGGCTCGACCACAGGCTGACTCTTTGCGGTCATGAGGGAGAATTCAGCCGTGTTTGCCTTGCCAAACTCAAGATGCTTTGGAACTCCCTCCGCAGCAGCCTCCCTTCCTGCTTTTTCAGCCCGAGCTTTCTTCGTGCGCGCAGCCCCGATGAATTCTTTGCAATCTTTGACGAAGTCGTTCACAGTCAGATGGGGACGGACTCCCTCCTCGTGCTCCGCCACCAATCCCAACATGACTGGATTTTTTCCGGAGAAAGAAAGGACAAAAAATGAGTCCTCAAGATATGGAATCCAAAGACGAAGCCCACAAATTGTGGAAAGAGTACAATCGCAAAAAGGCTTCTGGCTCCCGCTCGGGCCAACTCGCCCTTGTGATTGGCGGTATCGTTGCGCTGCTTGTGATTGTGATTGGGCTCTACATTGTCACCCTCTGAATCTACGACTTGACCGAGGCGAACGGAACCCAGATTGCGTTGATAAGGCCGCTTCATGATATTTTAAGATGAGACGCTTTCCATATCTGAATGGAGATCTTATGGCCAATTTCGCACGTCAGATCCTCGTCCTCGATTCCCACTATCAACCCGCCCGCATCCTTTCTCTCCAAGCTGGATTTGTGCTGACCTATTCAGGACGCGCGACCTCGCTGGTGGACTCTCCTCACACCATCCGAAGCGTGACGTCAACCTGGACCATTCCCTGGATCATCCGGTTGCACAACTCTCCTCCCAAGCGAGCCCGTGACAGAGATGGTCTCCGTTTTTCCAGACAGAACGTTTACCTCCGCGATGGCCACACCTGTGCCTACTGTGGAAACAAATTTGGCTTGTCACACCTCACACTCGACCACCTTGTCCCCATAGCCCTGGGCGGGAAAACCAATTGGAACAATATCGTGACTGCCTGCAAGAATTGCAACTCTCGCAAAGGCAGTAAAACCATAGAGGAATTGGGGGTTCGCCTTTCTCGAGTGCCACAGCGCCCACAATATGGTCCGGCGGTGCTTTTTGCCCTCCGCTACAACCTCCACCGTGGAAAAATTCCGACTCCATGGCTGAGTTTCCTGGATCCCCGTTCTCTTGCTCGAGCGAAGGAACTCAAATTGTCGGAGCGCACAGTGGCAAAGTGGTGAGAAGAGAGAGTGGACCAGCCACTGAAAGACCTGTCAAAGATCTGTCACCCCTTTGAGAAACCTGAAAAAAAGCCGATTCAAAGGCCACACCGGGGGGTGGCTTTTGCAATGGTATGTGATCTCTCAGGGAAGCAAAAAGGGTCCCTTTGAACCCGCCCAGCTGAGAGAACTGATTAAAAGCAATGAAATTGATCTCGACACCTTTGTGCTGGGCGCAGATAGCAAGATCGCGCGCAAGTTGTACAGCGCACCTGAAGTCCTTTTTCCAGACATCGTCGATGAAGCTGCCACCCCCACTTCTCGCACAGAACCGAAGGCGGTTGTGAGCGATAACCGAACCGTGGTGGCACATTCGCTCAACGCGCCGTTGTTTTCCGCTGCCTCAGGACCAAACTCACCACGACGCCCGCAATCTCCCGCTAACCCTGAAGCAGCCCCCCCTGCCCGCGCCTCCCCCGGTGTTGCGGCAGAACGCGCCGCAGCAGCAGCCCAAGACAGAGAGCGGAAAGAGGCCAAGCGGAGGAGCCCTACACCGGCAGCGCCATCGCCTGAAAAACGCGCGCCAGCTGCAGCAAGCTCTCCCCCGAGAAGCAAACAGCCTGAAAGCGGCACAAGCCGCAGACACCGGAAAAGGATATACCCCTCCAACCCTGAGAAACTACAACAGCGGGAACGCAACATCCGCAGGCGTCCCAGTTTGCCAAAACAGGCGAAACGAAACACAGCTGCCCGCCTCCCCCCATCGCACCAGCTCCCCAAGGCCTCGAGTGAAGCCATGCTCCGTGAAAAAGGTGATTTCACATGGGCCAAAAACCGGGTGAACCCCACCGCGCCCAAAACCATCTACCAGAGCAGTGACTTTGGCTCAAAAAAATCGAGACGGCGTGGCAGTCGACAAATGCTTTCCTTCGAACACAAAGTGATCGCGGGAATTGCTGCTCTCATTATCGTGGCATTGTTGGTGGTTTGGGGCTCTCAAAGAGGCGAGGATCAGATCAAAAAACCCCGATTCTCGGACAAACCAAGAACCACGCAAAGCTCAACCTCTTCTTCGTCTCGGCCATCTGCGAAGAGAACTCAGAAAAAGGCCACAACCAAAAAGAAAAGGAGCAAGCCAAAGAAGAAACGAAAGACGAAGGTGACAAAAAAGAAAAAGCAGAACAAAAAACCAACTCGAACCTCTGCACGAAAGAAAAAAAGCCAAAAGAAAACCAAACCGCGTTCGGCCGCCACCCTAAAATCGCGCTCACTGAAGAAGTCTCCCCCCAAGACTCCGCGCAGTTCTGGACCCACAGTGCCCTCTTCCTGGCCCCGAACCCGAGCAAGCTCGGGATCTGCACTTCAAGCACAGCTACTCAAAGTGGTGTCTGTGACAGGTCTTCGCCTGCTTGAGATGCCGGGCAACTGCCAGCCTTGCCAGATCCCCGCTCAACTCAAAGATGGAACTCGAGTTCTCCTCTCGTCTCAAGATTCTAGCCCATGGTCCGGCGTGAAGCGCACGCGTTCTCGACAGGTCAATGCCAAGGGGTTGGTCACCAAAAGTGTGCAGGGATATTTCACCCTCATTGTTCAAGACCTCTCACCCTAGCCAAACCAATCAATGAATGAGGTCAAGCGGAGCAGCACTCAAACGGTATTTCTGGAGACGCAACACTTGCCTAAAAACCTGCCTATCCAGGTGTGTTACAATTCGCGTGATCACTCACAGCTCAGGGAAAAGGGACACCACCTTATGCGGGAAGAAGGTTTTGCTCGGCGCTGGCTTTTCCTGGGGCCTATGCTCCTGCTGCCAGCGGCCTGCGTTCCGCAGAAGGCGAAAACCGAAACCCGCACTGAAGGCCACATGCGCACCCGTGGGCTCAGCTCCAAAGAGTTTACAAGCACCTTTGTGGAGTTTTTCGGTGGAAGCCAGAGTGCTGAAAAGGACCAGCTCCGAAACGATGCCGCTAAAATTGCTGAGTTCCTCCCCGAGATTTGGACTTCCACCGTGGGCATTGCCTGTGAAGAAAAAGAGGAGCCTGGAAAGTTCAGGTTCAGAGGAACGGGTCTTTTGGTTCAAATCAGAGAGAAGAAGGGACTTCTCAGCGCCGGGCATGTGTTGGAAACCACCCGTCACCAAAAGTGTAAGTTCGCGCCCAATCGGCTTGAAAAAAACACAGCAACAGACGGCTCTCCGTGGACCCTAACCATGTCAAAGCACGATGATGTGGCCACCAATACTTTTTATGATCTTCACACAAGAAAAGCCAAGATATTTTTCAAGCCAATGGAATCACAACACCTCCATTTCGATCTCGGATTTGTCGACTTCTCTTTGAAAAATCCATTCAAAATGCGTGACCTTCCCTTCCTAGAAGTTCCAGAACCAGCAAAGCCAACACTGCCCAGTCGCGTCGTTGGAGTTTGCTTCCCTGTGTCGACTTTTGGAGAGCGCACGCGCTACTACTACGAGCGGATCACCACCAAGGAGCAGCGCGGTCCCTGGCCCGTGCGGGACAAGGCCGGCAACATTCTCAGTCGCGAAGAAATTGCGGAAATGGCCAAGGCAAAAGACGAGTCGAGTTGCAGGACCTCCTGCCAGTCGTGGTTGCTCTATCTCGAGAAACACGTCTCACCTCAGGAGTTCGACTCAGACGTTCGGGTTTGCATGTCTTCCTGCACCAACGAAAGCCCTTTAGATGTTCACCCGAGAAAAACAGGGAGCAGCGAACTCTACGTCATTGAAGGTGAGGAGTCTTTTGCCCCCTTGGCAACACTGACCTACGGCCGGTTGACGAACGCAGGATCGACAACCTTCAGATCCGATCTCGATCTCGTGGAAGGCTGCTCCGGCGGGCCGATCTTTCACATCAACACAGGAAAACTGCTGGGAATAGGAACCATCGGGACACACAAAGGCCTCGCTCCAGATGGGCTGGTCTACTCCAACGAGGCCCATTACCTTGGAACTGAAGACACCAGCTTGCGTGTGAACACAAGAGTCATCGAGATCTTTGAAAGCCTAGTGGGAAAACTCTAAGTCAGGAAAGGGGGTCGCCAACATGATTGAGGTGAAATCAGGAAGAGGCCTTTTGCGGCAGCTACAACTTATCATGCTCACCATGTCGGTGCTGCTGGTAACAGCCTGCCATCAGAAATCCAAACCTACTCAAGGCACGGTTTCTTCCGAAAACAGCGGGGTGACTGAGCGGGAGCAAAGGGGAGCTGTGAGTGAACAATGTGACGTGGAAGAGGTGGTTGGTTTCTTCAAAGGCTTTTACTTCACAGTGCTGACCAACCCTGACACCGATCTGCCTTTCGTAGACTTTGTGTATGACTTCATTCTCCGCCTTCCTGGGTTTGCAAAACCAAGAGTCGAACAGTTTCTCAGACATCGGCTCAAAAAGTTGGAAAGACTGCAACCAACCGGAGTGCAATACGCAAAAGAACGCGAAGCCCTTGGGGTGTGGCTGTCGGCAATAGACTCCGACTCAGGCCAAGAAAGCAAATCGCCACTCGCACCTCGAGAGGAGTCCATTGATCTATCGGAAATCGAAGATCAGGAGCAGCTCCGTCAACTCCAACAATTGGCAGCCCAAGCCCGAGAGGAGTCGTGCACCGAGGGCTTGGAAAGATAAATTCGCCTGCAAACTCTTGATCAATATTGATCATCTCCTACCTGAAGATTAGGCTGCCTCAAATTTTGAAGCGATAACCTGACTTCGAGGTAAACAGATGAAAAAAATAACGGCCCTGGGCTTTTCCCTCTTCCTCACTCCCGTGGTGGGTCTGGCAAACACCTTGCCCCAAGCTGCAAAAAGTGTTTCTGACGTGACCATTCAGAACCAAACGCAACTGCGCAGCTTGTTCAAGAACGTGAGCGCCCAGGCTTTGCCTTCAGGGGCAAAGCCTGTGAAGCTGGGATTGAGCTCCCAACAAATAGACGGCATTGAGAAGCTGACACAAGGACGCGTTGACTTTTCTGTGTACCACAGTGTGACCCACCGTGCCGACGAACTCTCAAACTTCAAATCAAAGCCTGGGTACCTAACCACCACCTACCCAGGCGTGATGCCACCCGTGCTCAGCGGAGAGGCCATCGAGCCAGATCCTGAACTTCAAGGCGAGTATTGGATCGCGGGCATCAACGCTGAAAATGTCTCGGCCACAGCAACGGGTGAAGGTGTTGTGATTGCCAATTGTGATGCAGGCTACTACACTCAAGAGCCAGATATTGCTGCAAATCTTTTGCTCGAGCACGCCTATGACCTTTCTGACAAAGACCAGCCTTTTGAAGTTGCGGATGGCAACTTTCAATCTCATGGCACCTCTGTGACCGCCATCATGGCAGGGGTCTTAGATGGTGAAGGCACCAATGGAATAGCGTTCGATAGCAAGGTCGTTCCGTTGCAAAACTTCAATTACAATTCCAACGATGATTTGGATAAGGAGGTTGCAACGGCACGCTGTGTTTTGCGCGCGATCACCATTCAGGGTGTCAACATCATCGTGCTTGAAAA
>JANQPW010000974.1 GCA_028285285.1 Silvanigrellales bacterium | reverse complement strand
ACTTTGGGATCAATCTGCCATAATTTCGCTGGGAAGAGTTGCCTCATTGTCGCTTCTATTAGCTGCAAACTTTGCCAATAGGGAACAAGTTGATCCTCTAGTGGCCCTTGGGGGCGGAATTGCCTCTCTGTGTCGGGAATCTGTCATGCGGAACAAAGTGGAAAGTGCGCAAAAAAGATGAATATGACGGAATTTGCCGAGCAGATTCTCTGTGGCTCGTGCCTAGAAGACAAGCTGCAGTCGCCTGAGGTGTTGATCGACGATGGCAGGCCGTTTTCAGGGGCCTTTCCCCGGCAACCGGGAAGGCCGCAGGCGTTGACCTTTCCCCGGGCGTCTCAGCGGGGTGCTACCGCATTCCCAAAGATGTCAGAGTTTGATCAAGATCATAAACGTGGGGAAGTGTTGCACTTTTTTGCGAATCACGAGCTCCTTGCTTTGGAGCTCATGGCTTTGGTCCTGCTCAGGTTTCCCGACGCCCCCCGAGCCTTTCGTCGTGGACTGAGTCAGACGATGAGAGATGAGCAGAAGCATATGCGGTTGTACATTGACCACATGCAGCGCCTGGGTGTGGCTTTCGGGGAAAAACCGGTTGGGGATTTTTTCTGGCGTATGTTGAAAGATGTCCAGAGCCCTTATGAGTTTGTGGCTCAAATGGCCCTCACATTTGAACAGGCGAATTTGGACTTTGCCCTCTATTACGCCAAAGTTTTCGAAGATGTGGGAGATCAGAAGACGGCTTCCGTGTTGCATGAAGTCTATGAAGATGAAGTGCGTCATGTGAGGCATGGTCTTCAATGGTTTCGGGCGTGGAAACCGCAGAACCAGAGCGATTGGGAAGCATTTGAAAAGGCTTTGCGTTTTCCTCTCTCCCCGGCACGAGCCAAGGGCACGGTCTTCTCTGAGCCTGCTCGTGAAGCTGTGGGTTTTGACAAACACTATGTGGAGAGTCTGCGTCGGTTCAACCAATCGAAGGGAAGACCACCCCGAATTTTTGTATACAACCCTGCACAAGAGCTCGAAGTTGGTGTGGGTGGCTTGTCGTATACCCAGTCGGCTCTTTTAGATGACATTGCCCATGATCTGGAGCCACTCATGGTGCTCATTGCTGCACGTGATGACGTGGTTGCCCTTCGTTCGCCTCTGAGCGAAACCGTGAAGAAGAGCCTTTCGGAGGCCCGGATTCCGGTTCCAGAGGTTGTGCCGTTTTCTTCAACACAGAGACAGATCATCTGGAAAAAAGACCGACCCTTTGCTGGTCTTCATCCTTGGGGCCAAAGCCCTGTTATGGATCACCTTGCCCACCAAATGGACTCGGCAAGCACGAGAAGAACCTCGCAACCCAACCGAGATAAAATGCGGCGCCTCGTGAGTAAGGCCTTTTTTGCAGAGGCTAGACGGCGTGAAGAGGTTCTTCGGGGTTTGGACACCTTCGACCAATGTGCTCGCAGGAAATTGGAGAGCTCCAGTGCTAGGGCGCAAAGCTTTGAAGAGGTGTTGCGACAGATTCAGCACTTTTCTTCTGTGACTCAGAAGTACGTGGTTTTGAAGGCTCCTTTTGGTTCCTCTGGTCGGAATCAGATTCGGATAGAGCCTTCGGCGATGGACGAACAGCAGTCCTATTGGATCAAAAGATCTCTGAGCCTTTATGGCGAGCTGGTCGTTGAGCCCTGGAGACAGGTTGTGGCTGAGTTTTCCCAGCAGGCGACTGTGCTAGAAGATGGGGCTGTTGTGCAACACGGGCTGGTGCGCAACATTTCTTCTGTTCACGGTCAATACCTTGCTTCCTGTGTTGGAAAGGTCCATTTCGGTTTGGAACGAGAGTTGCGTGCCTTTCTGTATAGCTCGGGTTACGCCCAGAGTCTGGAAATGGTGACACAACGCGTGGCGACTCTCCTTCATGCGGAGGGGTATTCGGGACCTTTTGGCGTGGACAGTTACGTTTATAAGAGTGTCATTGATTCCTCGAAAGGGGAGTTCGGGGTGCAGTATTTGAGTGAAACGAATCTTCGGCACACTATGGGTCGGGTTGCCCTTGAGGCGCGACGCTTTGCTCAGGCTGGGCGGTGTGTGTTTTTGTGTATGCCACCGCGTTCGCGGATCGGCTTCCAGCCTCTTCCTCCGGTTGAGCTCACACCATCTGGCAGCCAAGAGCTTGTTTCAAGAGGGGCGATTCTGTTGGGCGGCACGGAAACCTGTCGGCGTGTGGTTCCCTGTGTTTGGGTTTGTCGGGAGGCGGAGACAGAAGGCGTGCTTTCATTCATTTCCGACGAGTTTTGATTGAAGTTGGTAGACTTCAGTGGCGAGCCGTGTGGAGAGCCCTGGACCGTCTTTGAGCTGAGAAAGAGGGTTGGGTTGACCTCCTTCCTGAGCGGAATTGGACTTGCCTAAGCCAGCCTGGTTGGCTCGCATCCAATCGAGGATAAGCTCTTTGATTCCGAAGGTGTGACTTGAAGACATACTCTTGGAGTATTCGCTGTCAAGCATAGAGCTGTATATGCTTTGAGCATTTGACTGCTCCTCGGGAGCGGCGGTCTTGCGCATAGACTGTAGCATGATGTCGAGAAAGAGGGCTTCAAACTCCTGCGCAGCTTTTTCTGCTTTTTGCTCTAGCTTTGGGTCTATTTTTTGTGTGCTCGCAGAGTGGGTGTTCTGCAGTGGTGACGGAATTTTCACAGTCATGTTCCCCCTCCTTTGGGAAATGAATCGAAGTCAGAGAAACACCAACTCGGCGTTGAGAGCGCCAGCCGCTGAGAGTGCTTGGATGATCGACACGAGATCTTTGGGGCCTGCACCCAAAGCGTTCACAGACTTCACAAGCTCTCCAATGGTTGTGGTACCCCCTAAGGAGTTCATTCGTTGGCTTTTTTCGTCAATGCGAATCTCGAGGTGGCCATGGCTGATCGCAACGGGCTTGATCTGCACGTTGCTCCCCGCAATGATGGTTCCTGTTCTCTCGTTGATAACAACTCGCGCACGGGAGTCGGGAGAAACACGCACCTGCTCAAGCGATGCCACGAAATCCACAAGCTGAAAGGAAGGGTTCTGGAAGATGTCGGGCGGCACCGTCACACTCACGCGACCAGCATTTTCTGCTTTGGCTGCGAATTCGCCGTAGAATCGATTGAGAGCTTGGGCAAGGCGGCTGGCGGTGGTGAAGTCAGGGCGAAGCAAGCTCAAATGGATCTTCCCGCCATGAAGAAAACGTGATGGATACTCCTTTTCAACCACCCCACCTTCGGAAAGGGCGATGGTTTTCACGGCGCTTTCGGAAGATGTGCTTGAACCACTGGCCCCGGCTAGGGCCACACCCAAGGAGAGGTGGCCCTGCGCCACGGCATAGATTTCGGAGTCGGCAGCCTTAAGTGGTGTCATGATCAGGGAGCCCCCAGCGAGGCTTGAGGCATCTCCCACACTCGACACGCGAACGGAGAGTCGGTCTCCCACTTTGGCAAAGGGGGGAAGGTCGGCGGTGACAATGACACTCGCCACATTTTTTGTGGTGACCTGATCGGGTGTGACTTGAGAGCCCAAGCGTGAGAGGAGGTGCGACACGGCCTTATTGGTTGATAGGCTCGCTTTAGAGTCGCCGGATCCGGCGAGACCCACAACGAGACCAAACCCCACGAGTTGGTTGCTGCGCACTCCTTGAATGCGGGCAAGATCCTTCACACGAACGAGAGATTCTCGAGGCGCGTTTTCTCCGGGCACTGTTTGGGCGTTGACCTTTGAGACTCCAGGGAAGAGCAAGGTAAGAAAAAGCAGTGTTTTCGCAAAGGGTGTAGAGGTTCCCTGGAATGCCTTCATTGCTGGGCTCCCGGGTTAGCTGCCGCAGCGGCATCCGCCGGGGCTGTTCTTCCAGGGTTGTCAGGAGTGGGCACTGTGCCTTCCGGAGGGGTTCTGG
>JANQPW010000965.1 GCA_028285285.1 Silvanigrellales bacterium | reverse complement strand
TGACATCGCGTGTTCGCTACCTCATGGCGGAGAAGTTTTACCGCATGCCTGAAGCTGCGACCTCCGAAAAAAACCCGGTTGCCGTCTGTGCCGGCATTTCCGGCGAGTCTCACGAAATGGGCATTCTCCGTGTTGCCATTTACCTCAAACAATGGGGCTATCGGGTTTATTATCTCGGACCAAACAATCCGGTGACCGACCTGTCTGACTTTGCATCCGAGGTTAATCCCCAGCTGATCTGTCTGAGCGCCACCTGCTCCTGGGGCCGCAACAATGCTTTGCAGCAGGTGGAAAAGATCAACCATGTGATTGCGGCTCGCTACCCCACGGTGATGGGAGGCTCTCTCCTCTTCGAAATTGAACCCGATCACCCCGCCTGTTCCAACATCACCCTCACTCAAGACATTCACATGCTCGAAAAACTCGCGCTCCAGCTCAAGAACGAGAACTGACCGTCTGAATTTCAGGCCGACACCAAATCCGCGTGCGGCCAATACGGATCATATCCCCGGGGACAACAATGCTAGAGTAGCTGCCGATTTTCTTCTCGTTCACAAAGGTTCCGTTCGTGCTGCTGTGATCCACGAGTGAAATCTCCCCCTCTGGGGTCAGCGAAAAGGTCGCATGGCGCTTCGAAAGCTCCTGATCATGCCGAAACCTCCCTCGCTTTGTGTCACGGCCCAGCTCCACCTTTCCATCGGCAAATTTCAGAACTTGGCGCTGACCATCTTCATAGATCACATCAAGCACCAGTCGGGCGCGCGGCAATTGGGCGCTACGAATGTTTTCAATGCGACGGATCAACTCTCCCGAGCTTCCTGAAGGAAAGGGCCGAGCATCTCGCAAGTTGCGAACAATTTCATGGGGGTCGGGCTCTGAAAGAAGTTCGATCTCCGAAAAACGCAGACACACTTGGCCAATTTTGATTTCATCTCCCACCTCGAGTTTGCTCTTGGTCACTCGCTTGCCATTGAGGTAGGTGCCATTCGTGCTGGAGAGATCAATGAGATGGTAACGGTGCCCAATCTTTTGAATCTGGCAATGCTCCGCAGAAGCTTCTTCATCGTCAATAAGGCAGTCTCCGAACTCTCTGCCAATGAGGCACACCTCCTGCAAAAGGAGAACGAAGTCATTGACCCGACCGTTGGCCAAATACTCCAGGGCACCGACATTCATGTCCACCTCAATTTCTCATTCGTGCGCAGCACTTTGCGCTCCCCCACGGGTCAGGCTATGTTTCACCCAAATGCCAATCTGTGAGATCCGTGCATAGGGAAGACTCTCAGATTTTAACCGCAGACGAGCTATTGGAGAAGTTGCAATGGAAGAACTTGAAAACGCATCGCTTTTTCAACTACTGAGCCTTTCACTGGGAAACGCCGCTCTCATTGCACTGGGTGTGGTTCCTGAAAATGGAGCTGGCCCCTCTTCAAGCCAACCCGTAAGGCTGGACGCAGCCAAGTACAATATTGAAATGCTAGAAATGCTTGAGAAAAAAACAAAGGGAAACCTGACGGGAGATGAAACCCTTGTGCTCGAAGGCCTGCTCTTCGACCTCCGAATGAAGTATGTTGAAGCTTCAAAAAATGCGTGATACCGTTGAGGAACTTGGAAGAAGAACGTGGTCTGCAAGACCACTTTTTTTTTGCAGACCCGCCTTGTCTGGATGCTACCGGCGGTGCTCTAAAAAACGTTGAGGGCACCAGGCGTGTTACGATATTTGCCAACTCCAATTGAGTGAGTCAAACGGAGCGGTGCACACATTCACAAAAGAGGCCCTCAGACAAAAGACTGTGACAGCTCTTCTGTGCTGCGAAGGAGAAGACATGATCGAACAAATTCCCATTACCGCAGGTGGTCTTGAAAAGATCAAGGCTGAGCTCAAACAACTGAAAACGGTCGAAAGGCCCACCGTGATCACAGAAATTGCCGAGGCGCGGGCTCTTGGTGACCTTTCTGAAAACGCAGAGTATCATTCGGCGAGGGAAAAGCAGGGCTTCATTGAGGGCCGCATTCAAGAGCTGGAAGACAAAATTGGCCGCCTTCAAGTGATTGAACCCCTTGAAGGAAAGCTGGAGAAGGTGGTTTTTGGCTCTTATGTGACTGTGGTCGAGTATTCAGAAGACGGCCCAGACGTCAAAAAGACTTACCAGATTGTTGGAGACCTTGAAGCTGACATTAAGCAAAACAAGATCTCCGTCTCGAGCCCGCTCGCCAAGTCGTTGGTGAACAAAAAGCTGGGAGACATCGTCACTGTGAACTTACCAAAAGGTGAAAAAGACTATGAGATCAGCTCGATCTCTTACGAGCTCGACGCCTAGGGCCTGTGAGCCTTTCTACTCGCCAAAGACGGTGCTGATTTTCCAGTTCATTCCCAGGCCCAGCAGAAGACCTTCCTGGTCAAACTGAATGTCGTTCACAAAACTCTGGGAGCCACACCCTCCCAAGCAATATGTGAAAACCTTGCGGTACCCACCTGACAACACGACCGAAAGCGTTCGGCTCAAAAACTGCTCAATTTGCAATGAGGTCAAGAGAGAGTCGGGAGCAAAGGAGACAGCCACTTCCTCAGTCTCATTCAAACCATCGTTTGTCTTTGCAAAAACCACAAACTTTGGGAAATA
Organism: Silvanigrellales bacterium; assembly: GCA_028285285.1. Lineage (GTDB taxonomy): Bacteria > Bdellovibrionota_B > Oligoflexia > Silvanigrellales > Silvanigrellaceae > JANQPW01. Next base: position 4,735 of record JANQPW010000965.1, on the reverse strand, counting down.
CGTCGCCGCATACTCGAAGAATCCGGTCAACCGGGTGTCTTGGCCCAGGTTCTGCACCGCACCAACTGAAATGCTGGGGAAACTCACACTCCAACCGGGAGAAAAGGCCTCTCCCACAGCATCTTCATGGGAAAAGGCGGAGAGCCCAGTACCCAAAGCAAAGCCGGTGTTGCCCACGATGTTCACATGGAAGCTGTAGCGAAACTGCGCTCCAGGAGCGAGGGAGAAGCTCGTGCCACCGGAAACACTTTCAGTGTCACTGACCTTCCAACTCGTTTGCTGCACCACCAAGTTGAGGGTAAGATTGTGACCAGGCTTGAAAGAAGTGCGAAAGTCAACGCGACCCGTATCCTGGGCATATCCATTCAAACTGAGGCCGAAAAGAGTGGCAAGAACGACACACAATGACCTCGCGCGGCCACCTCTCAAAACCGCTCCTGTTTGGCAACGCATTTTCGCATGGTTTTCTCTTTCTGAGTTCACCAAAGTGGCCATTGTTGCTCTCGTTCCCTTTCTCGTGGTGCTGGAGGCCCACATTCCCTCTTCTGGCTGGTTGCACACGGGGCAATGGGTGGGTGCTGCCTTGATTGTCGTCCATGTTCTGTTTCAGGTCAAAGCTCATCAGTCGCCACCGCTTCTTCGTCTTTGCGGTGACTTTGTACCCTTTTTGGCACTCGCGCTCCTCTATGATGAAGCCCTCATTTGGTGCTTCCTCATCTTACTTTTCCAAATCCAGCTCCTGCTTCAACTCCGCAACACCAGCCCCTTCGATCGGGTTGGGCTTCTGAGGCAGCTCGGTCTCCTCAGCCCCCCAGCTCTTTCAAAACCTCTTCGTCGGGTTCAAATCGTTCTCGATGGATTGATGTTGCTCTGCACAGCCGCCCTTGTTTTTGAGCGCCTTCAAACACCCAGCTCGCCCTTTGTGCAAGCTCTTCCCGCTCTTCTGCTCACGCTCCGCACCCTCGCGCTGGAGCCCCTTGCAACCCTCTGGCGGCGTCAAACATGACGCACATTCGAGAAGCCTGGCACAAAAGCACTGCATTCAGGATTTTTGTGTTTAGTTCCTGTGGGCTGCTGCTCTTCTTGGCGGCGTTCACTTTTCTTCGTCTTTTTATGGGTCCATTTTTTGTGGCGCTGTTTGTGTCCTATCTCATCAACCCCATCACCAATCGACTCGAACGCCTCGGTTTGCGCCGAACTCCCATTGTGGCGAGCGCACTGAGCCTCAGTTGCATTGTGGGTTTTTTGGTCTTTTGGTTTGTGGTGCCGCTCATCATCACGCAGTTCAAAGTTTTCTCAAGCCTTTTACCAGAGGCCATCGACAACTTTGAGAACAACTGGCTGCCAGAAATCGTGTCCCGAGTTCAAGAGTCTTTTCCGCAGTTTTTCGACCGCACACCGCTCGATCTCAACCTCTTGAGCATCACAGATCTGGTCGCCCTTCCTGACTTTAGCCCCATGGATCTACTCCTGAGCAGTTTGGGAGCCGGAACTCAGCTCATTGGCTCCATTGGGCTTTTTCTGTTTGCAACACCCATTTTTTGCTTTTTTATCATGCGCGACTTCAACAAGGCACTCGACTCCTTTAAGTCTTTCGTTCCCTCAGACCTCCGTGCGGCCATTTTCGACTTTGCCGCCGAGGTTGACTACACCGTGCGTTCGGTTCTCAGCGGCCAGATTCTCGTGATCTGTCTCCTCAGTGTTGTGTATGCCGTCACTTTTTTCACCATTGGTTTGCCCGGCGGCCTGGCCATTGGCATCATCACGGGTCTCTCCAGAATTGTGCCCTATCTCGACATCATCATTGGCGGTTCGCTTTGTTTTTTGATCCTCATCTCCAACGCGTCGCCTCTCATTCTGGTCGTGAGTGTGGTTCTGGCTTTCATCATCATCCAGCTCATCGACGGCATGCTCCTCACACCACGGATTGTTGGGCAATTTGCTGGGCTTCATCCAGTGGTCATCATCATCGCAGTGATGTGCTTTGGGAGCTGGTTTGGGTTCTATGGTGTTTTGTTGGCCATTCCCTCCACAGCGGTGGGCCGGGTGCTCGCCAAAACCCTGGTGCGCTCCTACAAAAACTCTTCTTTCTTTCTCTCCATTGGAAAGTGAGCCGCTCACAGGCTCAGCCTGGTGTGGTGGAACCTTGCAAAACCGACCAGGCCTCCTGGGCCTCCTGAAACTTCTGGCTCGAAGCCCCCGGGCCCACTCTATCGGGATGGGTCTGCCGCAACAGCATGCGATAAAGCACTTTGAGCACAGCATGTGAGGGTTGGGCTGAAGCTCCTAAAACACTGAGAGCTCAGCGGCGATCCTACTCTGGCGGAGAGCGATCAGATGCCACCCCCTGAGAGCTCTGCTCTTCTTCTTGAGAAAGGCGCTCCATTTCCTCTCGAAAGAGGTTCTTCAAACTTCGTGGTTTTTGTTTGTTCATCTGCTTCTGAGCACGAGCTTCACTCCGCTTGATCCGGCCCAGCTCGCTGGCCAAGGCACCGACGGCTTCCGCAAGCAAAGGATCTTCTTTCAGAAGAGCCGGATCCAAGCGCCTCAGCTGCTGCCGAGCCTGCTCAAGTGAATTCAACACATCTTCTGAGTTTTTTCCCACCCTCAGCCCCTTCTTCAGATCGTCATCACTGTGGCGGAAAACATTCCTGGGAGCAAGACAGTCGGCCAAACTTTCCAGTTGGGGTTTGTTTTTAAGACCGCTCTGATCATAAGCTATTGAGCAGACGCATTTTGCGCGTATAGCCCTCTCGGCCTGCACTCACAAGGACGCCATCAATGGAACCCTCAACAGACCTGCTCTCAGCGGCCGCCTGGTTGAGTGACCTCCGCCAATACGAAGCCATTGCGCGCATTGCTGGTGCGACTTTTTTTGGCGTTGCCTTGCTCCTCAGCGGTATGCAGCTCCAAAACCCCGAAGTGCGCCAACTCTCACAGGTGTCTCGGCTGTTTTTCATTCTGGGAATGCTGGCTGCGGTGTCGCAGCTCACTTTTTCATGGGCTATCCCGCAGAGCAATCCTGAAAGTTTGGTCACTCTCGGTCTCACCTGCCTGCTGTCGCTCGCCGTTTTGACCATCGACTTTGACCGCGATCGCCTTCCCGCGTTCACATTTCTTTCCGGAGCCTTGTGCTGGTCGCTCTTGGTGGTGACACCCTTTCTGTTTCCGACTCAACCCTCACCAACAGAACCTCTGAAAGAGCTTTCCCCCCTGGGAACCTTCCACGTGGCCTCGGCAGTGATCGGAGAGGGAATCTTTGTTCTCGGCTTTCTCACCTCACTCGTCTATCTCTACGTTCATGGCCGGCTCCGCCGCCGCATGATCGACAAAAAGCCACTGCTGCCAAGCCTCGAAGCGCTCGACACCATGGTGCGCCGCAGCACTCTTTTGGGTATGCTGCTCATCACGGCCAGCTTGATCACCGGCCTGGGCATGCTTTTTCAAGGCTATTCCCTGGAAAGTGTGGGCATTGTGAAGATTTTGTGGGCCTTTGGCGTGTGGATTTGGTATGTGCTGGCCATCTTTGGCAGGGCGCACTGGGGTTGGCGCGGCCGTAAAGGAGCCGTCGCCTCTGTGATTGGTGCCTCATTGATGGCTCTGGCATTGTTTGGAACATTTTGGAGTTAGCCAACTGGTGAGTGAAGCACACACAACGCCTGTTCAACACCCTCCTTCTCCGCTGTCTGAGCAGCGCATCTTGGTGCTCCACACGGGTGGAACGTTTGGAGCGAGCCTCTCCCTCAAAGGCGACCACAACGACCCTGCCACAGAGCTCCTGAGCGATCTCAGCAAGCACGTTCCCGAGATTTTCGCCATGGCTCACATCAGCCTCAAGGTGATCTTCCAATCAGACTCCAGCAATCTCAACCCCAACTCCTGGGCCGCTCTTTGTGAGGTCATTCAAAACGAATGGGCTCACCACGACGGGTTCGTGATCATCCACGGCACCGACACCTTGGCTTATGCTTCGAGCTTTGTGTCACTCTCCCTTTCAGATCTGTCGAAACCCATAGTTTTGACCGGCAGTCAGCGCCCCCTTCGCGAGCGACGCTCCGACGCCCGGAGCAACCTCATTGATGCTGTTGAACTCGCCACGCACGGGTTTCCAGAGGTCATGGTCTGTTTTGACAGCGATGTGCACTTGGCCTGTCGAGTCACAAAAACCAGCAACCTCAACCTCGGAGCCTTTCGCTCCCCCAACTTCCCTCAGCTCGGCCACTTTGGCGTGGAGCCCACTTTTCAAACAGAGCACCTCCCTCAACCTCGCTGGAGCACGCGGCCTCCCCGGCTCGACACCCGCGCCAACACAAACGTGCTCAGTCTCTATGCGACTCCTGGCAGTGATTTTTCCCGACCGCTGATTGAGCAGGTGGTGGGTTCAGCTTCGGGCCTTCTCATCCATGGCTTTGGATCTGGTCATGTGCCCACAACGCCATCGGGCTGGCTTGATCTCTGTGAAGAGGCGCAGAAGGCTCATATTCCCGTTTTGATCTGCAGCCAGTGCTCTTCTGGCCGCGTTGATCTGGACCTGTATGAGGTGGGCCGAAAACTCCTGGAAAGAAGGGTGATTCCCAGCTGGGACATGACTGCCGAGTGCTCGACCGTGAAGCTCATGATGTGCCTTGGGCGTGGGGTGAGCTATGAAGACAGTGTGAGCTTTCTCACCCAGCCGCTGGCACGCGAGATCAGTCCTTCTGGCTGAGGGTGAGAAGGACTGATCTCGCGTGCCAGC
>JANQPW010000954.1 GCA_028285285.1 Silvanigrellales bacterium | reverse complement strand
CCGCTGTGGTTGAAAACAGAAATGGGAGTGTCGTGCTCAACGACACCTCACTTCCCTTTCACAAACTCAAGCGACATGGCCGAGCATTTGCAGCGCACTTTCGCATGAAGCGAGTCTCTGCACCTGTGTTGAAAGATCTTGTGCTGATTGACTCTCCAGGAATGCTCGACAGCGTCACGGAGCGCGACAGGGGCTACCACTATTCAGAAGTGGTTGGAGAACTCGCACACCTGGTTGACATGGTTCTCTACGTTTTTGATCCGCACAAAGCGGGCACCATCCGTGAGAGCTTCACCTTCTTGCGAGAGATTCTCCCAGGCACCATATCTGAAGACCGGATTTTGTTTGTGATCAATCGCGTTGACGAGTGTTCCAACCTGAACGACCTGCTCCGAGTCTACGGAACTCTGTGCTGGAACCTCTCCCAAATGACCGGACGAAAAGATATTCCACCGATTTATGTGACCTGGTCAACGGAAGCCCGACAGGCACCACCCCTGCGCGATCATCTGGAGTATCTTCAAAATCAGCGTGAAGAAGTAAAAAAGGCCATCTTGTCGTCTCCTAAGAACCACATCGATCATCTCGTGGAAGACTTTGAGCGCTCAGCCAAGTCTGTGATCGTTGGCCTCGACGTGTTGCAGGAGTTTGCACAGCGCCAGAAGCTCCAGTTCACACGCCTCCTAGCCATTGGCTGGATCCTTTCGCTATTGCTGGCTGCAGGAGCTTTGGTCGCTGCTCGCTTCACCGTGCCCGAGCTCCCCTTAGATGACATTCAACAGGGGATCGCGGCAGCAACGCTGTTCGTGATCCTGTTTGCTGTCTGGTGGGCCGCCATTGCTCGGCCCCTCCTCAAAAGGCGCTACAGCAAAGACGCAACGGCAATTGCCCACCACGAAATCAATGGCACCCCAGAAGCCAAAGAGCTTTGGCATTTTTGTCGACCTGCCCTAGCAAAGTTCAGTGCAGACAACCCCAGCCTACCGGGCCGACGCATTCGCAAAGATAGCCGTATCACCCGCAACACACTCAGCAAGATTCTGAAGTCGGCCCGAGATGAAGATCTCAGCTTGGGTTCTTAAGTCCTCGTTTCCACCACACGACAAACTCTTGCAGAGCTTCCTCTGTGGACTGTTGCGGCCGATAGCCGAGCCTTTGCTTTATTTTTTCGATATTGAGGGTCATGGAATAAGCGGCCACTCCAATCTTGAGCGGCAGTATCAAGGGCTCTTTTTCTGACCCCATGAAACGATGAAACACCTCATTGGCTCGCGCCAACATCATCATTGGCGCAAGAGGAACTTTTCTGCGATTTCCATCCAAATCTAGCCTTTCCAAGGCCTCCTCAACGAAGTCCCACAACACAACAGATTCACCGTTTGTGATGTTGTACACCTCGCCAAAAGAGCTTTGGGAAGCATGGAGGGCTAAGTCAATGGCGTAACAAAGATTTACCACAGAGGTGAAATCTACCCTGTTTCTGCCACTTCCCACCTGCACCAATCTGTTCTTTTGGCGCAACTCAATAATCCGAGGCAACCAGTTGCGATCTCCCGCGCCAAGCACCCCCCTTGGCCGAAGAGAGAGTGTCCACAAATCGCGAGAGTGAGCCTGCAAGACTCTCTGTTCCGCTTCGTGTTTTGTTTGCGCGTAGGCATTCGAAAACCGTGGAGGCAGAAAACTCTCGTCGAGATCAAGTTGATCTCGGAAGTCAAAGGAGATCGACGAAGAAGAGAGGTTGATAAAGCGTTTCACTCCAGCTCTGCGACAGGCTTCCAAAAGCAAATCTGTGGCTTTAACATTGGCATCAACATAGCTTTTAAGGGAGCCCCAAGCACCCGCCTTTCCCGCTGCATGAATCACCGCTTCCACCCCCTTGACCAGGCGCTCGCAGTCAGCCTCCAGAGTGAGCTCAGCGGGAAGATAGGTGCCCCAGCCTGGAGCTGTGGCCTGGGCTTGGCGACCACTCTGAACAACATCATGACCTTTCTGGCTCAAATACTCTGCAAGCCGAGAACCAATGAATCCGTTAGCTCCTGTGATGAGGATCTTCAATCGCGGCTCCTTTTTGTTGAACTCCCCTGGCGCAACTGCCGTTTTGTGAGCACTGCCGGAGCGGCTTGTGGACAATCCGGCCAATGATGCTTGGGGTAACGACCTGAATAGGCTTTCTTCACCTCTGGATAGGACTGCTTCCAAAACTGCGCGAGATTGGAGGTGATTTGAGCAACCTGTCCGTTGGGTGCCAACAGTTGAAGCGTCAAAGGAAAGTGACCCACTTGTGGATGATGCTCCAAACCATAGAACTCCTGAATCCGACCCCGTGCCACAACTTCAGTTTCACCGTATTCCAAACGGATCACTCTCCCATTGGTCATCTGGAATTCCAGGGGCGCACAAAGATTCAAAGCCTGAACCACATCATAGTCGAGAAACCAATGCACCAGTTGCTCGCTGGCACACAGATCGGCGGGAGACCACAGCACTGATTGTGACGATTGTTGGAAGCTTGATAGCACAAAGGAAACCAAACTTTCTTGTTTTTCCCCAGAACTCTCCCTCAGGGCACTGAGAAAGTTTCGAGTTTTCTCAGCGCCGGCCCACTCCAGGCGTTGCAACAGCTTCTGGATGTTTGAGTTTCCTACGATCTGTTCTTCAAAACGAGACTCAATCCACACCCTCAAAGAACTCCGAAAAAGAGGAAGATCCACCTTGATCTTTTGGTCGTCGATAACCAGATTTTCGTAGCAAACACGATCTTCAAACCCCAACCGAATCGCGTTTGTTGAAGAAGAAGTTAGCGCGGTTTCCACCGGCTCTTGCGACTCCGAAAGCAGAAAGGAGGGACCATCCAACAGCATCTCCATTTCTATGGGAACAAAGAGATGAGCTCTCTTGCGCATGGCCGCCTGTTGTCTCCGAACATGACGACGCAGGTGTGATGTGGACTGCACCCGCATACCCGAAAGCATCAAGCAATACCGCTTGTCTGAGCCGGAGCCAGGGAGCCGACCCAGTTCACCCGAAGAAGCCTCCAAGCTCAATTCCGTGAAAAAAGTCTCTCCACTTTGATGCCGCAACTGGCCCGCAGACCACTCCGCAACCTGATCGAAAAAACCTCGAAAAAAGAAAGCACCTACGGCCCCAAATGAGATCCGTTCAAAAGGAGGGAGCACATTTGAAAGCTCTGCTCCCCTTGCACCTGGCACCCACTTCAAAAAGGCAGAACCAACCCTTTGAATGGGTGCTGAGCTCGGACTTCCTTTAACCAAACGACCGGAGCTCGACATGTTGAGATGGTTTCGGAGCAACTCGTATGCGGTACGGAAAACCCCCCAGCCCATTGCCTTCTCACCGGCTTCCCGATCTCCAAGGTGTTGAGAAGAAACCAACCCCTCCTCAAGAAGCAAACACAACGCCAGCACCACAGGTTTCAATGGAGAGGCCAGCGATGAGTCCGCCACAAGGCCCAGACGCACAGAAAGAGGGAAGGATGCCACACGAAGCCCCCGAGATG
>JANQPW010000929.1 GCA_028285285.1 Silvanigrellales bacterium | reverse complement strand
TCCCAAGCCAAGGCCAACAATAAGAGGTACACACCGACTGCCTGGAGGGCCACTCCGGAGTGCAGCAGCGCGGGGAGGAGCCAAATGGACCACTTGAGCATGACTTTTCCTTCTACGGCAGGGAAACAGCACGACCGGATGTGTGGGTTTCCGGTTCGGCCGCAGTATATCCGAGCAAATGACAATCACAACAAGAGCCACCAACCCGAAATGGACCTGGGCAAGAATTGCCCCAGCCGACTCTGCCACAACACATTGAGTTGTGGCGAAGACCTTCCGAAAGCCCTCTTGGAAACTGAAGCTCATGCGAGCTGACGGCGAGAAAGGGAGCGGGATGGCTCTTTCATTCACAATGCAACTCAAGCGCACCTTGATCAAACTGACCCTCTTTGGGGGAAGCACACTCCCTTTTTCAGCTCAACCCGCATTGGCCACTGGAGGGGTCGAGACTTTCGAGTTTCGTCTGCTTCACGCAGTGGACACGCTCGGTCTCAGTCCGTTTGTCTTCAACGTCACCAGCCTGAACCCTGAGGGAAACACCTTTGGCTTTGCTGAAAGTGTGCGAAACACCACGCAGCTCACCACAGACACTTCCGACGGCGCTTCTGTGGAGACCAAAACAGAGATTTCCGAAACCACACGCGCCGCCACGTTCCTTGCAGGCGGAAAAGGAATCACCTTCGGTGGCGGAGTCAACCACGGAAGCCAAGAACACAAAACCACAAGCGACTTGAGCGACAGCTTTTCAGACACTCCACTCCTGGAGACCTTCAAGCGCACATCACTTCACGCAAAAGTGAGCCTTGAGCTCTCTCAAGATTTCAGACTCGGCGCGGTGGTGCGCTACAAAATACTGGATGCCGATGTGCTGGGTAACCTCTTCATGCCCCTTGATGAGCGCACAAAATACTCGGGAACACTCTTGGGAGCAGGTGGTGGTGCCCAATTCACCACACAAAGTGCTGCCATTGCTGTGCAATATCTTTCGCCTCTCCAAGGAAAGGTGGGGCTCTTGGGTGAAGACAAAGTCACCTCTGAGACTGGATTCATATCGGGGTGCGCACACATCAAGTTCCTAGGGGACTCTGCTGCTGGGGGCTGCTACCTTCTGCCCCAACACACCACAGACGAACTGCGTGAAGACACCACAGGGCCCAACCCCGACAACGGCACGACCCTTTCTCCAAAGGGAGTTCACACAGAACACGACTACTTCTTGTCATCGGTGATCGTTGCTGGATTTTCGGCTGGCTTCAACAAAAGCATGGCTGTCAAAGTGTCAGGAAGCCTGGAAGACTATGTGCAGGTGAGCAACCCCACAACCGACCCCGGAGAAATTGAGTCGCAAGATGATCCCTACACGGGATACCGAGGCCGAGTGTCTTTTCAGTTTTTCACAAAAACAGTCTTTGCCGAAATTGGTGGAGACTACGCAACCCGAGAGCGCCGTCAAGAAGACGACAACTCATCCGATGTGCGAACCCTCAAAACCGAAGAGTTCAATTTCTTCGGTCTCCTCGGGCTTTCATTCTGATCTCTTTCAATCGATGAGGAACTCCGTTCCTGTTTGATCGGGCTGAAGACACACTTGAACGCTTTGGATAGCCTTCGAAACAGGTGCTGCACACTCCTGACCCACTTTGAGGAGAGCTCGCACACACTTAAAGTTCAAACCATTTCTGCTGCAACGCAGACCAGCTCTGGCAACGGAAAGACCACAACCCAAGTAAACTTGAGCAGGCAAATCCATGTTGTCGGTGAAGCACTGCAAAAACTCTCTCACTTCATCAAACTCTCCTGCCTGGGGAGACAGGCTTCCTTCCAACCGCAGTAGTGCTTCGGCATCTGTCGACACCAACTCCTCTGATGCAAAAGCATTTGCGGAAACCAAAGCCAAGCCACTCAACACAGCACTCACCTTCACCAGTCGTATCATTTTGACCTCCAAACAGACACACCCAACTTCTCCAAATCGCCCCTTGCTTTTTGGATGGCCAACCAATCAAAAACACATCCCAAAAAAAGAAACCTGTGTGCTTGATCTGAATGGCAGTTGGAAAAAACTCGAATCTGCTCAAATGCTAGCGTATTCCTCAGGAAGTGCAAGAGTCTGCACACAATTGACACATTTCATCGGGCAGCGATTAGGCCACAACCTCTTCCCGCTCAGCAAGATTCTTGAGAAGCCACAAGGCATTCGACGGTGCTGTGTGTTTTTCCTCATTGTCAAAATAAACAAAAACCAACCGTTTCTTTTTCGAAGCCGGTTTCAACAAGAGAGGTTCGTAACGAACGGGGTTGAGCCCGCTTGCATATGTCTGAACATCGCCAAGGAGTTGCGCCAGTTCACCCTTTTGGTAGCCCTTCTCCTGTTGCGGCAAAGCACCATGCATTCTGAGGTAAACAAAATCGGAGGTAATGTCGCTCACCGGAACAGAACGTTTTCCACTGTCGGCAAACACGAATCCGATGTTCTTTTCTCGAAGCATAGACACGAAGTCTTTGTTTAAGAAACTTTTGTGACGAAACTCAAAGCAGTGCCGTATCACGTAGTCACCACCGGCATCGCAGTGGCGGCGCCCGTTCATGAACTCGTCGCTTTGATTGGCCAAATCCTCGGCCTGCTGGGAGTTTTGGGGCAAGAGCTCAATGAGCTGCTCGAATCGATCATCTTTCAACATGACGTGCGGGGGAAACTGCCAAAGAATGGGTCCAAGCTTTTGCTTGAGCAGAAGGATCCCTGAGGCAAAGAAATTTGCCATTGGAACATCGACTTCCTTAGCACGGAGCGTGTGGGTGATGAACTGCGAGCCTTTGAGAGAAAACAGGAAGTCATCGGGAGTTTGGTCGTACCAATTCTGAAAGCTCTGCGGCTTTTGCATGCGGTAAAATGTGCCGTTGATTTCAATGCTGGTGAGTTGCCGGCTGGCGTAGTGCAGCTCTTCCTTTTGTTTAAGACCCGCAGGGTAGAACTGCTTTCGCCACCCCGGAAAAGTCCATCCAGACACGCCGACATAGATCTGCTGCTTCTTTTTTTTCATACAACCCTCCCCGGAGGGTCTTCGGCCAATGAAGGGCAAAAAGAACGGTAATTTTGGTGAAAGCTGTCAAGGAATGTGCAAAATTGACTTCCGACACCGCAAAACCGAGGTGTCGGAAAAACCACGAGTGGTGGACGACTTGAAGACCAGCCCTTCCGTGTGGGAATCCTGACTCTGAATGATAGCCTTACAGCTTTCGAAAGTCTTCAAAACCGGTAGGGTTTGCAAGCAGTCGGAGCGGTACAAAATCGGCAGGAGTTCATGCCGTTCGCAAAATGTCATGCGGTTCAGAAGTTGTGACTGGCTTTTCAGAAAGTCAAAAACAAAGATCAACCCCTCTGGCTTGAGCCATTCGGCATCGAGCACATTGACCCCTTCCTGGGGGCTGAAGATCCGCCTGATTTCGCCAATGATGGAGGGTTCCAGTTTTTTCCGATGAAAATTTCCGAGTCGGTTGTACAAGAGAACTTCTTGCTCCGGATCAGCGGAAACGTGAATTTGCACACGGTGCCCATGTACTTTTCTTTGTGCGACCCAGCCAGCAGCCAGCATTTTGCGCAAAGACGCGTCATCAGACTTGACGGAGGCGCGCGGATGCATCGCCCGAATATATCGTGAAAACGGTTTCAAGCGTGCACACTGAGTGAATATTGTCGGTTGGAAGATGCCAACGTGCTGCACTGACGAATTTCCCGTGACTGGTGTTCAGGATTTTCACGGGTATACCAAAAATTCTGAAAAAGGCTAGCGCACATAGTTTTTCATTTTCAGGTGAGTGATCATCTCGCGCAACTTCTCGGGCGTTTTTCCGTATTTCTTGGCTTTGAGAACAGCACCTGGACTTGCTTTCATCAACATTGGCTTAAACAGATTGGACAACACCTCTTCCGGCAACACCTGCAAGGCCTCGACGATTTCGTCGTAGTGGGCGGCCAGAACCTTGTCATCAAATCGAATGCTTCGAAAATCACGTGTGATCAGCTCTTCAGCCGCCCCTTCCCCATAAATTTCAGCAAACTCGTCAACCTCTTCCTCTGTGAGACCTGCGCTCGAGTCCATAGCCACGTAGGTGACCATCGTTTCATCACCCAGAACCTTAAACGACTTGTTGTCGCCGTTCACGGCCCGCTTGCTAAACTCCTCGTGGCAGAAGTCGAGGATCTTATCTTTATGCACCATCGACTCGCCTTCAAAGTGTTTTGCTTGCTCCTGGCATTCGCGAAAAGCATCAATAGCTTCAGCAATTTCTGGAGGTGGCGAAACCGTGTCGTTTTCGGTTGCTTTGGTGGTGCGGGACTTTTTCGTCTTGAATGGATCTACTTTTTTGGCCTTTTTTCCTGCCATTGCGAGATCTCCTTTAAAAAAGAAGTGCCTCGTGGACATCGGCTCAAGAAATGAAAACTTGTGAGCCCAACCCTCGTCAACGCTCTGACGATCTCAGTAGGGGTATGAGACGCCCCAGATCAGCCTCAGTTTTAAAGAAAAGCTCCCAAATGTTGGAATGCTCCAAGACACGAGCCGGAATGTTTCGCATGTGAAACTGCTCAGGCGCTTGCACCTCTGGCAGCTCCTCCCACGCAAGCGGGGTTGAAACGGGCGCATGCTCCCGAGGGCGCACACAGTAGGGAAGTGCAAGGGTTTGGCTCCGCCGATTTTGCAGCGCATCAAGATACAGCTTTCCACGTCGTTTCGAAGGGCTCCGCTCAACGCTCGTGGTCGACGGATGAATTCTGTGCACCCGCTCACAAACGAGCTGCGCAAACTCCAATGCCTGATCGTAGCTGTGAGTGCTTGCCGTGCGGTTGAGCGGAACGCAAACATGCACTCCCGTTGAGCCAGAGGTTTTGACAAAGTTTGGACAATTGAGCTCGTCAAGAACCTCGTGAACACACTGTGCAATGGTTTTCACAAGCTGAAAAGGCTGTCCATTGGGGTCAAGATCAATCACAAGATAGTCGGGGTGATCAATGTTGGGAATCTTGGACAACCACCCGTGGATCTCAATGCAGCCGAGGTTTGCAAGATACTGCAGCGTCGGCGCGTTTTGACACAGAATGTAGTCGATCGATTTTCCTGTGGATCGTGATTGAATGCGGTGAGTGTGCACATAGGGCGGGTGGTAGCCGATCATGTTCTTTTGAAAAAAACCTTCTCCATGGATTCCATCGGGATGCCGGTTGAGAGACAGTGGTCGATTCTCCAAAAAGGGCAACATCTGCTTTGAAACTTGTTGGTAGTAGTCTGCCAGATCTCTCTTCGTGTAACCCTGGTTAGGCCAGTAGACGCGATCAGGATGAGTGATGCGCACGGTTTGATCCTCTACGGGAACAATTTCAAAACTCCTCCAGCTCGACTGGATCCCCCTCAAATAAGAACTTCGCCAGTCTTTTGCCAAATAAACAGGCTTTGGCAATTTGATGTGCCGCAGCCGGGAATGACGACCTGCCAATTGAGAGAGGGTTGGCACTTGATCAAAATGCGGGTCAACAAGAATGGGGCCATCAGGAGGAAATCGCAAAGAATTGAGGACCTCATAGCGTTCCTGCAGCGGGCGATCGGCCTGGCTTTTTCCATCAATGCGGAGCACGTCGCTGATGATCAAAAGAACATTTTGCGCCTGAACCGGGGCACGAAGAGAGTCCTTACTGAGATCTCCTGACTCCGATATTCCAACCAGAGTGCCGTCAAAGACAGCGTCACGACCCTGAGCTTGCAGCAACTCAACAATTTCTGGACAAAATGGCGCATAGTTCTTTCCTATTTTTGACTTTATCGTCGTTCGCGCGTCCACCTTTGCGTGAACTCGAAACCCCGGCCACTGTAAGAAGTACTTCCAACCCTTTCCAGTAATGGGATGGATGCTTTTCTTGGGTCGCATAAAGCCAATGGAAGTGTCTGTTCCTTTTTTAGAGGGCACACCCTGAATGCTGGGAGCATCTTGTTGAACAACTCTTTGTTGAGCACTTTGTGGTGGATCGGGTGTCAGGTGAATTTCACGCAGAGTCTTTGTGGAACCACTTCCCGGAAGCCAAAAATCCTTTCTCTCGAGAGATTGTTCGGCGATCTCTTGCATTGTGCGATTGCTGACAATTGAGCGGGTGAAGTCCAACGAATCGGCTTTGTACGACACAAACTGATCGCGTTTCTTGATGAGAAGCCAGTTTTTTGCACTGTCTTTCAATTGAATGAGCGCAAATTCTCCATTCAGTCGGTGGCCATGCACAACAAAAGTAATGGCCCCTTTTTCCAGTCCCTTCTGAAAGTTGATTTCTGACTGTTCACGAGTTTGGCTGCTGCGCTCCACAACTGTGCCATAATCCCAGATCATCACCGTTCCAGCACCATAGTTTCCCTTGGGAATGACACCCTCAAAGGAGCCGTAATCGAGGGGATGATCTTCAACGAACACTGCGAGCCGCTGATCGGTGGGGTTCAAACTGGGAGATTTGGTGATGGCCCAACTCTTGAGTGTGCCGGCCCACTCAATCCGGAGATCGAAGTGCAGACGGGTTGCATCGTGCTGCTGCACGACAAAGAAGAGCGGCCTCACTGAGTTCGCAGGCTCTGCGTTTTCAATTTCTCCCGCCGGCTCGGGAGTTTTGTTGAACTGACGCTTTTGTTTGTATTGTTTGAGGGACACCGAAAACCCTACTTTCGCACACGCCCCTTCTTAGAGGACCGTTTCGTTGATGGGGTCGAGCGCACGGCAGCTTTCTTCGTCTTC
>JANQPW010000900.1 GCA_028285285.1 Silvanigrellales bacterium | reverse complement strand
TTTTCACGGAGAGCAAGCTCAATCCGTCGCGCATCGGGGACCTTCTCCCGGTAGTCTTGCCACAGGGCATCCACCACTTGATTGACCGGCTCCGCGGCTTTCATATGTGCCTTCTCCTCTTCATATTGAGTGAAGCCGCATGCTAGCACATGCCCACCAGTCGTGAGAAACCCGCTTTACCGCGAGAACAGGATTGTGTTAGTCAAGCGCCTAGGGAGGGCAAGAACACCGAGTGAACACAGGCACAAACAGCAGCATCAAGATCAACCGGAACGAGTTCTTTTTCGAACACAGTTCCGAAGTGCAAAAGGCATGGATGCATCCTGCCCCCCTGAGCATCTATGCCGAGGTGAATGCTGCACCCGCGTTGAAAAGCCGTCTCGGCTCTTTTTTGAATGTTCCTGCTGAATCACTTTGTCTGGGTCATGGAGCCGAGGACCTCATTCTCAAGCTGCTGCAATGGAAGCGAGAAGGCAGCTCCAAATTGTTTTTGGCATCTTTTTCTTGGGGAGAGTACCGCCGGCTGGGAGAGGGGCTGGGCTTCCAGGTGGAGGAGCTGGGCGAGTCTCCCCACTTTTGCGAGGCACCCCCGTCGCTGGCAACAGAAATCGGGGTCATTTCAGAGCAACTGCGCGACAGAGTTTTGGCAGATCCGCAGCTCTCTGCGGTTGTGCTTCTGGCCACAACCAACAACCCTACCGGTTCGTCACTCGACATTTCCGCAGCAGAAGCTCTCGTGCGAGAGTTTGCCGGAACTCAGACACACTTTATTTTTGATGCTGTCTACGAGCAGCTCCCGAGCGAATGGTTCCACAGGTTTGCCAACACCCCCAATGTGAACGTTTTAGGGAGCTTTAGTAAGTATTTTGGCATGCCGGGTTTGCGCCTGGGCTTTTGCTGTGGGTCTGTGCCTCCGGCTTTTCACCTCTCTCTGGGCCATGCCTCTTGGCAGCTGCGCACAGCCCAGGCGGCACTTCAAAATTGCGAGCATTATGCAACCGCGCGCCAACACATGATCCGGTTTGCTGCCCTGCTTCACGCCGAGCAAGGTTCTTGGCCTCATGTGGTTGTTCACCCCACTCAAGCTCCTTTTGTGCTCGCCCATGTGAGGCGCTCACTTTCTCGTGAGCCATCACAAAACTCTCAAAGAGACTTTGAAAGCATCCATTGGGAAGGCCTGCTCCACAGGTGTGAGGCTGCCAGTGGCGTTTGGCCCAAAGTGTTTGAGCACCAATCGCATCTGTGGCTACGTTTTGGCCTGGGTCCTGAGAAGATCTGCCGTGGAGTGCTGCAGTTTCTCAGAAGCCTAGATGAGGAAATTCAGCTAGCCCTGGAGAAGTGAAAGCGCCATCTGCGGAAGTGAGTTCGCCTGCTGCAGCACGGATGTGCCAGCCTGCAAGAGAATATTGTTGCGGGTGAGAGTTGAGGTCTCCTGAGCCACGTCGACGTCTTTGATCCGAGAATTGGCTGAGCTCAAGTTCTCAACAGAAATCGCAATGCCTTGAATGGTCGAGGTCAAACGATTCTGGAGAGCACCGAGGTCGCCACGAATGGACGACACGTAGTCAATAGCCGATTCAATCTGCGTGAGAGCATTCTGGGCTCCCGCCTTGGTGTCGATAGACAGCTCAGCC
This sequence comes from Silvanigrellales bacterium, assembly GCA_028285285.1. Taxonomy (GTDB): domain Bacteria; phylum Bdellovibrionota_B; class Oligoflexia; order Silvanigrellales; family Silvanigrellaceae; genus JANQPW01. The sequence continues at coordinate 2,472 of JANQPW010000900.1, read as the reverse complement.
ACACCCAACTTGTCGGTATTGGCATCTGCTTTAAAGGCATCAAAAGAAATTCGGTCGACACCCAAGATGTTGTCGCCACCGGTGTTGACCTGGAAATCGAGGGTGCCACCTGTTCCGTCGATCAGCTGCGTGCCATTGAAGTCGGTTGAGTTGGCAATTCGATCAATCTCCTCTTTGAGTGCTTGATACTCATTGTCGAGATAGACTCTTTCCTTGGGGCCAATGGTATCGGAGGCGGCTTGCACTCCCAGTTCTCGCATACGGACAAGAATGTTTTGAACTTCGTTGAGACCACCCTCTGCGGTTTGCACAAGACTAATACCATCGTTTGCATTTCTCTGAGCCTGCATCAAACCCCGGATTTTCGAGCGCAGTTTTTCACTAATGGCCAACCCGGCAGCGTCATCACCCGCCTTGTTGATACGGTAACCTGACGACAACCTCTCCAGGCTCTTGTCGAGCAGGCGCCGGGTGTTCCGCATATGGCGGAGCCCAGTCAACGAAGAGGTGTTTGTCATTATCCTAAAACCCATAGGCCGCTCCTCAGGGATTTGCCAATCGAGACTCTCTCAGGAGCCTAACAGAATTTGGAGCTTGTTCTTTGCCCAGTGCGTCACGAGCAGGCTGTGCAAAAAGTTTTGGGCAGAGTCTGCCCGGAAAGACTTCCGCTGTCTTTATTGTAACTATTTGTTTTCATTGTATAATAATGGTAAAATATTGTGCGAGTATTGACAAACGTAGTCTGAGACTGTTGGCTAGTACACAGAAGCACTCTTCAATTTGTCATGACACTGCGCAACTTTTGCCGCGTATTTCCGCAGGCAAAAGGGAGGGCAGAACGAGATCAGCAGACAAGAAGTCTGCCAAAGCGAAGAGCTAGGGATGGATGCTTTTCTACAGAGGGAACTGGGAAATGAACAAGGATGAGTCAGTGAGATACCCACAGAGCGCCGACCTCTTTCGCTTTTGCAAGGAGGCTCTCAACATCAAACACAACTTTGAGGTCAAGGTGATCGACCAACACGTCGGCGCCATCCTTGGGTTCGACCCTGCCGATTGCAGCCACTGGAAAAAGGGGAAAAAGAACATCAAGTCGCTGCAAACTGTCAACGCTATTGCGCAACACCTTGATGTGGACTCCCGGATTGTCTCCGACCTCGTGTCGGGCAAGGTCGATCTTGAACAAAGCATTCAGGAATTCAAAGGCTATGGCCCTACCCAACCCAGCCAAAAATTCTATGAAGAGCTTAAAAAAGAGTACTTCCGAGACCCTAGCCGATTTGCGCACAACGGCCGTAGCCGAAGCATTGATGAAGTCATGAACATTGACCGAAACATGATTCTCGACTGCGCCCAGAAAGCCCTAGACTCGGCTGGAGTGAAAAGCTGCCCGGTTCTTCTGCCTGAGATCGTTGATGCCCTCGACCACGTCAGCCTCGACGAAACCCCACTTTCCGACAGAGAGCTGGTGAAGATCGTTCCCTCAAATGGAGAGCAAACCTGGACCATCCAGGTGAGAGCTGGTGACACCTTACCCCACACCCGCTTCCTCACAGCAAAGGCCATTGGAAAGATTCTCCTCGCACCGGCAGACGCCCTTCGCCCCGACGATTCCTCGGAGCTGCTCGATGCGCAGTCTTACCTGTTTGCAAGCCTGCTTCTCATGCCCAAACACCTCTTTGCTTTGGCCATGCGAGAAGTGGATGACACCCAAGATATCGTGCAACAGCTTTCGGAGATCTTTTGGATGTCTCGCTCCTTGGTCAACTCTCGCCTCAAAGACTACTTCCGCAACGGCAACTGAATTTCAGACAACACGCCTGTGTTCTTATCGCGTGTTCCAAAATGATCTGCAGTTGAGCCAAATGCCCGATCAATGGTGTGGAGCAGATCATTGGTCGGTCTCCGGCGATATTTCACATACTGATTGCCCTTCATGAACCAAGAGCCGCCCGCCAGCAATACCGGCAGATCGGCACAATGGTGCTCATCTCCCCTTGCCATGGAGTTGATCCACATCACCAGGCTGCGATCGAGCATCGTGCCATCCGAGACAGAGGTGGCTTCCAACCTCTGTGCAAATTGCGCAACTTTCTCTCCGTAGAAACGCTGCACACGCGAGATGTACCCATCCGGCCCATAGTTCTTTTCTCCATGAGACATGTCGTGGTGACCAGCATCTGCCTGCACATCAATAATGCGATGAAACGGAAACTGTGTTCCTTCGTTTGTGAAACGAAAGGTTGCCACGCCAGCGAGGTCACATTTAAAGGCGTGAAACAACACATCCATGTGAAGATCAATAATCTCTGAGAAGTTTTGAATGTTTTCAAGGTAGTTATCTGAGAGCTTCTGACCAGACTGAAACACAGGATTCTGAGGAGCGTCACAAACGAGTGAAGGAGACTGCGGCGCCTGCGCCAGAGTTCCTGTGACACCTCTTTCGGGGCTTCGGTCCGACTCGTGGTGGGC
>JANQPW010000897.1 GCA_028285285.1 Silvanigrellales bacterium | reverse complement strand
CGCATTGTGATCCCACGACTGCGTTCTGAGTCGGAGGGTGGCAATGAGTACATCTATGAAACACGTACCCTGCGTGTGGGCTCGCCTGAGTTTCGTTTGGTCACGCAGCTTCGCGACGAGGCCCATCGCTTTGCCATCTCTTTTCACCGCAAACGTCGCTCGAAGCGTTCCGCTCGCAGTCATTTTGATGGAATCCCAGGCCTTGGCCCAAAGCGAAAGGCGCGGGTTTTAGAGTTGTTTCCAACTCCACAGCTTTTGCTGGAGCACACTCCTCAAGATCTTGTTCAGAAGGCGGGGCTTTCAGAGGCTCTCGCATCAAAGGTTTTTGACTGTGTGCGCAAAAGCATGGAAGAGTCGGCTGTTTCCTCTAGGTGAAACGAACTGCATCGGTTTTTGAGATCCGAAGTGTTTCCCTGAGACCTTCCCGGAGTCCGGTTCCAAACCAACTCAGAGCTTGGCCATCGACTTTGAGGCATTGCTCTGAGGGCACAGACATCTCCCTGCAAAACTCGTCGATGTGCCTCAGCAAAAAAGGAAAAGGTTCTGAGCTGAACAGAAAGCGTGTTTCTTCGGGAAGTTTCGCAATTTGTTCTCGGGCAACAACAGGGTAGCGATCGCGTGGTGCTGTTCCGGTTGTTATCGTGTTTTCCCACGAGCCGCATTTCAGGAGTTCAGCAATATAGGTCTTGTCTCCCGCCACCATCCAAGGATCGCGCCAAATGAGGTAGAGATAGGGTTTGGTTTTTTGGTCCAGCTGCAGATGTGCTAATTTTCCTTGAATTTGGTTTACTTCTTCTTCCCACGCCTTCAAGCGGTCGTGTCCATGGTCAAACAACTGTGAGCATTCCCGGACCAGCTCAATGGAATCGGAGACGGTTTGCGGAAAGGTCTCCCACACCAGAGCCCCACAACCATTGCTTTTGAGCCAATCAATGTGCTCCGGTTTGTTTTCCTCGGCATTGGTCAAAATGTGTGTGGGCTGGAGAGCAACGATGCGCTCAAGCTGTGGATCTTTGGTGCCACCGATGAGTTCTGCATGACGGTGCAGACCCTTGGGCTTGATGCAAAAACTCGTGCAGCCCACGACTTGCTCTTTGAGGCCGAGTTCACACACCGTTTCTGTGAGGCTGGGAACGAGAGACACAATGCGGGGCGAGGGGTTCACGGTTTCACCTTGTGGGCATCGTTACTGTTTGTTCTGTGCACTAAGATAAATCGGCTGGCGCCCTTTGTCGATGCGGTAGGGAGTGAGGTTGCGGTCTTGGAGCCATTGCAGAATGGCGCGGCGGGTGTAGCGGATCTTGTGGGCCTTCAAGATTTGAAAAAGGCTGTACATGAAGTCTTTGGGTGTTTCGTAGCGGCGCCCGGGTTTGAACTCCAGGGAGTGACTGAGGGTGTAGACCAGGCCCTTGTCAACAAACTTGTCTCCCGTGCGGATCCAGCTGAAGTTGAGCCGCTTCATTTTGGAAAGCGTCTCTTTGGGACTAAGGTTGGCAAAGAGTCGGCCACCGCTGAGCATTTCATGGAAGATGATTCCCGCGCAGTAGATATCTGAGAGGGTGGTCATGGGTTGGTTTTGCAACCTCTCCGGGGCTTGATACCCGGGTGTGCCCACATTGATGCCTGCGTAGTCTTCGATCTCGTTGATGCAGCTCAGGCCAAAGTCTGCCAGCAGAACCTTGCCGGTTTTGTCGATCATAATGTTCGACGGGGTGATGTCGGAATGGACCACATCTAGGCAATGGAGGTGTTCGAGCCCCTGGAGGGCGTCGATGAGAATGCAGCAGGCAATGAGGGGAGGAATTGCCCCGGCTTGGCGAATGAGATTGTGGCCGTTGATGCCGTCTACAAAACCAGTGACGATGTGTGCATTGGGGGGTTTGAGGTGGGATTCGATGAAGTTGATGCAGTGCCGGTGGTCCACCCGGGAGTGGATCATGATTTCTTTGTGAAAGAGGCCGAGGAGGCGCTTGTTGTGCTGGTATTTGTCGTGGAGGCGCTTGAGGGCAACGATTTCATTGGTTTCGAGATTGCGAGCTTTGTAGACCTCACCAAGACCGCCAGAACCGACTTTCTCAATGATCTCGTATTTTCCGATCTGCTTGAGCGGAACGCTTGCTGTCATCTGCGTGCTTTCTCCCAGTGCGCTTCCGGTTTCGACGGAAATGCGCGAGAGTTGAGTCGGGAGGGGCAAAACGTTCCAGTGACTGCAATGAAGAATAGCCTGCAAGTTCAGCAATTTTCTGAGGTTCCCAGCCCTTTTGAAGCCAAGTGAGAATGGCTCGATTTCTGAGAGACTCGGAATTATAGGGAAATCCAAGAAGGTCTTGGCAAAGCTCATAGACCACAAATTTTACGCTATGGCGTTGCATCGACTGTTCTGCAAAACGACGGGAGAT
>JANQPW010000892.1 GCA_028285285.1 Silvanigrellales bacterium | reverse complement strand
GTGCAGGCAGTCTTAAGATCTCCAGCGTTTTCAGTTCCTGAAGGATCTCTTGGGGGTTTTCAAGAGAAAGCTCGTCGAGAATGGTGAGCTTGAGATCGTCTGAGATGGTGTTGCGCCCCACGCACCGAATGAGAGCTTGTTGCGCCCGCGGGTGGTTTGAGTGGAGCAACTGGCGGATGGTGTGCCCTACAAACTCGCTGTCGACGTGCTGGATGGCCTGGTAAAGAATCGCCTTGATGGCATCGTCTGTTCCCAGCTTGACCAGTGCGCAAACTATCCAGCGTTTCTCAACATGGGGGGCAACGCGAAGTGCGTCTCTCAAGTTCTTTTCATGACGTGCTTCTGCCTCGGGCGTGAGATCATGTGAGGCCCACACCTGGAGCACAGAGTTCCACCGTTGGACGGGTTTGTCGAGAATGGCCTGCCCCCAGTCTTCAGCAGACTTTTCCGGTTTTGGGGGCTTCTCAACCACATTGGCTTCAACCACATCAAAAACGGCTTGGAGGGTGTTGCTCAGATCTTCGGCCTGCTTCAGAAAGTCAACACGGGAGTCCACGTCAAGACGCGAAGTGGCATGAAGAAAGCCCTGGTATTGTGCTGTGACCCACGTTTGAAAGTCGTGGGGATCGATGCTGGCTTCATTCAGGGCTGTTTCAATGAGGCGCAATTCACGGGTGAAAATCTTGTTGGCCAGGTCTGCTGGCACATGAGGAGATCTCAAACTGAAGGCATTGAAGGCCCAACTCATGCGTGGAAAAGGAACGAGTGAGTAGATTTCTTTAACAAAGTCATCTTTGAAGTCGCCACAACAAGTTGTTCCGTAAACAACAGCGGCGATTTTCTCCAGCAGTTCGCTTTTCTCTTGGCTGACCTTCAACAGGCTTTTGATGTTCTGCAGCACGAGAGCTTCTAGGGGGTCAGCTTCTGTTCGAGGTTCTCTTTCCACGATCAGGAGCTGTGCACTCAAAAGTTCGAGAGCGCGATCTGGTTTTTCGCTGATCAACCGCTCGATCAGTTTTTGCCACTCAGACGGCCCGCCATTTTTTGCGCTGAAGTGACTGCGATCGAGGGTCACGCAGAGAGCTTCGCAGTCTCGGTCGTGCCACACGTCAAAGAGCTCCGGGTTGTTGAGGTGCTTCATAAACTCTTTTGAGTGGGTGGGAAGGTAGTGCTTCCAAAGTCTCTTGAGTTCACCAAGGTTTTGTTCCTCAAGCGCGGCAAGACCAATGCGCTTGTCTTTTGCCAAAATGTCGATCAGCGAGCCATGACCCAGAGCCAGCAGCGTGCGTGTGGCAGAACAATACGCCTCGGGGTCCATTTCTTTAAGAAACTGCTTGGCACCCTTTTTCAGTGCATCGAGGCTGAAGCAGCCAAAACCGGTGAAGTTGGGTTCGGCCAGATTGTTAGCTCGCTTGAGGAAGTTCTTTGCGGCTTCGGCACTGAATTCTTGTTGTTCAAAACCGTTGAGCTCGTAGAGGCCCCAGTTGAGGAGTCGCCGCAGTTCGGGAATGGTGACTTTGTTTTGCACAGATTTTAGCTGCTCAATGTCGTCTTGGTTTCCTGCAAAACAGAGGTAGACGATGGCAGCAACCGCGGCCTTTCGGTCCATGTTTGTGGCGTCAATATGAGACGAAACAAGATCCATGGCGACTTTAAGGGCCATGGTGTCTTTCACGCCCAGGCGAAAGAGGGCGTTGAAAGAACGCGCCAAAAAGGCGTCGGACAGCTCGCTTTCCATAAATTGGGGCAAAACTTGCGAGAAGCGTCTGTCGATAGCTTCTTCCGCATAGCGCGCAAGGCAGTAAAGAATACGTTGGGGTCTCTCACTGGTTTTGAAAAAGCGCATGGTGCGGTGGCCGAGCGCTCGGTTGTTCGAAAAGGTGAGGCTGTTGATGGCATTGCCAACAACGTCTTGATCGGCTTCCTGCAAAAGAAACGAGGCGAGAGCCCAGCTGCCGTCGGCCACAGAGCTGATCTTCGTGGAGATGGCAAGCCGAACGAGTTCAAATTTGGTTGGGAAGCTGGACAGAATTTTCCAGACCAGAAGGTCTCGCTCGGTGCGCAATTCATCGGCTAAGAGGTTGTCAATGGCTGTCAGACGAGCGGGCTCGCTTTCGCCAGCAAGATACTTCTGAAACTGTTGGGTTTGCGACATAGAAATCTCCCAGTGAACCTAGTGTAGAGGCTCTGAGAGGCCAAAACCCGGCAAGAATGAAGGTGTGCCGGCGGTGCGCTGCAAGATTTGCGCTGCACTGTGAAGTCATGTTGGCCCTGCTGCCCGATGACTCTCTGTTTGAATGTGGCGGTTTGAATAGTCTAACACCGACTTTCTGTGGGTGACAAAGACAATGATGTGGTCTTTTGAGTTTTCCTTGAGAACGTTCAAGAAGGATCTTTCTGTTTGGGCATCAAGTGCTGAGGTTGCTTCATCCAGCACCCAAAGGGTTGCCTCTTTGAAAAAAGCCCGTGCGAGCACAAGACGCTGTTTTTCCCCACCGGAAAGTTCGTGGGAAGGAGTTGACAGGGGTTTAGACAGCCCGGCCCTTTGAAGGGCAGCCTGGGCTTTGGAATGTTGCAGATCCTCGTTTGCCGAAGTGGCCGGCACATCGGTCGGGTAAAGGATGTTCTGGAACAGGTCACCCGGTACCACGAAAGGTTCTTGGGCCAAGAACACCAGATCGCTGCTGTGCTTGAGCCAATCCGCTGGGGTGGGTGAGCGACCGTTGATCAGAACCCGACCGCTTTTGGGCTCTTCAAGGCCCAAGAGGCAGCGCAGCAGGGTGCTCTTTCCCGATCCGCTTTCTCCGGTGATTGTGCAAAAGTCGCCTTTGCGGAGCTCAAAATTCACATTTTCAAGCAATGTTCCAGACTGGTCGGAGTGAGAAACACTGAGCTCTTGTGCGCCCAAGGTCTCAATGGCCTGGCGCTGCTCTCTCTCTTCGCCATCTAACTCGACGACCTGGTCTTCACGGGGAGGCATATCGCCCAGAAAGCCGTTGATTCGGTTCTCGGCTGCCTGGGCGCGCTTGATGGCGTTGAAGTGCCGGGTGAGACCCTGTAGGGTTCCCGAAAGGTGCCCAATGGTCACCAGAAATCCCGTGAGCACACTGTCGGAGATCGTGCCCACACTCAGCCGCCGCAAGGCTAAAATCAGAACAAATGCGGCGGCAACTGTGCCCAGCCATTCCACGGTGGGGGCTCCTAGGGCCTTTGCTCGCGCCGAACGACGCAAGCTTTTAAAGAGCTCCATATTCTTTTGCCGAAACTTCTCCACTTCAAGCGCCACAGTTTGAAAGACCCGAATGGTTTCCCAGCCTGACAAGCGCTCCACAAACAAGCCCAGAACCTCGGTTTGGCTGCGCAGGCCCTGTTTTGCGAGTTCTTTGAGCTTCTTGCCCAGCACCCGGATCATGATTCCAGCCGGAAGAAGCACGGCCACAAAAAGCGCAAACAGCTCGGGGTCAAGCACGACGAGCCAAGCGAGCAAAACAACGCTCTGCAGCAGGTTCATGGGAATGAGCCCCAAAACCCGTCGTGTTCCAAATTTGATCTCACGGGCGTCTTCACCAACCATTGAAGAGAGCAGAGCTGGGTCAATCGATCGAGCTTGAGAAAAGTCTCGTGAAAAGAACGAGGTCATGACTTGGTCGCGGCTGTGCTTTGCAGCCTCTTCTCCGAGATCTTCAATGGAAAATTCAATCGCAGCCTTGAGCGCAGCATGCAGCAGACCCACAGCCGCAAGCGCGAGTGGGAGTGTCTGCAGTTGGAGCTCAACTGAAAGGCCAACCTCCAACGGGGTGTCTTGCAGATAGGGAGCCACCCATTGTGCGACCTGTTCTCCGAGCAAGTCGCTCCAAAGGAGCTGGGTTGGATCGCTTTGAAGTTGCTTGATGGCCTGTGACAAAACGACCACAAGCCCCAAAGCAGGAAAGACGCTGGCCACCACAAGAATGCCGAGGGCAGCCACCCTCACGGGGTGGCGCAGGGCAATCGCTCGTATGCCCACTCTGGAAAAAGAAACACCCGCAGAGGGCAAATCAGCTCTCCTTTAAACCGTTTTTATTTCAGGCAGTTGTCTTTGGGTCATGCTGTAGGTCCAAAACTTCACTCAACTTTTTTCTCTCCATGCCGATCGACTGAACAGCGATGGAGCAGTGAGTGAACGATAAATCAGACTCAGGTCGAAGCGCAAATCAGGCTGTCCGAAGGAGGCGGCGAAGAGCTCGCATTTCTCGCCATCTTGCCACTGCGGCATGGTCAGGCTCCGTCTGTGGCGCTTTGGCTTTTTTTCTGAGCCAGCTCAACTGGCAAAAACACCTCACCGTTTTGCAGTCTCAAACCTTGAAGATTGGGGGAGTGGCCCGCTTGCCCACTCCTTTGCTGGGCGGTGCAAATCGTCTTTCAGAAAACCGTGCTCCTGGTCAACTTGCCGTTGTTTCCACATTGGAATACTCATCTCTTCTGGGGGCTGAAAACTCTCGCTTTGAAGAGCTCTACCACTCGCGGTCTTCGGGTCAGTACATCGTTTACTTTCGAGATGCCCTCGACGCTGTGCGAGGAGGGCTGAAGAGAGAGCGGCTCATTCCCAACTACAAAGTACACCTTCAGTCTCTTCGTCAAAATTCTTGGTCTAAGGCCGATCCGCGCGAGGCCATGCAGTGGTTTCATCACGATTGGAAACAGCCGCAGCTTGCTCGTTTTCCTCTCGGGCTCGATCAGCGCAGCCCTTATGCTCTTCTTCAAAAGGTCGGGGAACTGGGCTATTGGGCTCACCAGCCGCAACGTCTCGAACATCTGTTGGGAAATTCCTGTGTGGGCCATGATCCCCTCACAACACGCACTCAGCACGTGCAAAATTGGGTTGTTCCGCGGCTGCTCCAAGGAGCTCAACAGGGCTACGTCTTGGTGCACGACTCTGCGCCCGATTCAAGTCATGAGGACCTCAGCGGACAGATCGAACAGGTCCTGCAAGGTGCCACCCCTGAACCAGAAAATCACGGGACACACACAGCGGGTTTGATCGGTGCAAAACGGAACCGAATGGGAGTTGCCGGGGTTGTCCCGGGTGCATCCATGAAGTTCCTTTACTTTGGTCACAAGGCTGCGCAGCCAGGTCAGGCCGCTTCGTTGAGAAGTCTCATACCTGAGCTCGGCCAGTTGAGGAGCTATCTGGCCCGAGCCGCGCGGGTCAAAGAGAGGTCTTCTGAGCAGCTGGCAGAAAGAGCCCAGGTTGTTCTGCTGGCCTATGCGGCTGAAGTTGAAGAGTTTGAGCATGGAAGCCCGATTGGATTGGTGCTGGGAGACATTCTCCAGAGTTTCAATGTCCTTTTGGTCGTGCCAGCGGGAAATCGACAACTGCCGCCCGACGTGAGCAGTTCTCATTTCATTCCCGCCGATCTGGCTCAGTCACTTTCCCGCAAAGGTCAAAAGGGAGTGATTTTCCCTGTTGGCGCAAGTGATGTGTGTTCGAGGCCAGCTTGGTTTTCGAATGTTTCGTATCATGAAAACAATCGTGCTTATTTTGTGCCCGGCCAAGGCATCTACTCCACGTTTGCCTATCGCGACTATGGCTTTCTCACCGGAACTTCGAGCTCGGCGGCCATTGCGGCCGGT
>JANQPW010000887.1 GCA_028285285.1 Silvanigrellales bacterium | reverse complement strand
AATCTTGGCACGAGAGTGGTTCACCAGCCCCTCAGCGTTCAGCCCGTTCAGGGCTCACTAAGGGTCGTGGAAGAACAGAAATACGAAGGCGAGAAATCTCAGCTTCTGGACCCGGGTTTAATTCCCGAATTTCAGACGCCTGACCATACGGGGCAACCAATTGAGGGCTCGACAGGCTTGTGCGCTGGCCATCTTTTCCAATCCGCACAACCTCCACCTGAAGAAACACGGAGTCATTGTCGAATCTCAGAGGAGTGACCTCAATCGTAAAAGCATCTTCCCCCCCTTCGGGCCCAACCCAAGTGTCGTCAAGAGGCGAAAAATCCTCCTGGAGGTTTGAGTTCGGAGCAATGCTTCCTGTTTGGTCTTTGGCCAGATCAAGCTTTTTCCGAAAGGCAAAGCCGCTTGCCCCCTGAGCCGAGCCCCGCTCGCCCACTTCGAGAAGACCGGCCAATTCCACTTCAACCTGCCCCGGGTCTTCATTTGTGGTGGGCAGTCCTAAACCGGGGCCAGAAGCTCTGCTTGGCCCTGACTGACAACCAAAGGCAAACACAAGCCCCGCAAGGGCAACCGCCCCGTCTCTGAAAAAACGCCTCAAAATTCCCCAAAAATGATCCACTGAACTTCCCCCACTTTAACCCCTTTTTCTAACACAGGCCCTCTTCTGATCCAATCACAATGCTGGCGGTGGGCAGGACTTTCACCCCCCCAAGCGCTGGGGACACCGATTTCTCCGCCCAGGAGGGTCCGCCACACCATGAATCAGCTCAACATCGCAGCCGATATCCGCATCTTGCTCGTGATTGACTCAGGAGCCACAAGGGATATTTTAGGCCAGGGGCTGCGGCGCTTAGGGCTTCGAGAGTTGGAAATGGTTCCCACCGGAATGGAAGCCATCAAACACCTCTCTCGTAACGAGTTTTACGACCTGGTCATGTGTGACAAAAACCTTCCTGATATGAACGGACTCGAGGTTCTTCGTGAGCTCCAAGAGTCTGATAAAATCGAGATGGGAAGCTTTGTGCTCATCTCTAACGAGATCAACAAAGCCGACATCACACTTGCGGCGGAACTGGGTTGTGATGCCTATCTTGTGAAGCCTTTTCCCTTTCGTGAACTCGCAAACAAGATCTCGAGCGCAATGAAGCGCAGTACCGACCTCAGCTGTGCGGAAGCGCTCATTCGCGTGGCGAAGAACCTGATGGTCAAAGGAGAGTTCCGGAAATCGCTAAAAGCCTACAAGGACCTCATTGCAAACTACGGAGAGTCTGCCAGACTTTGCGTGGGTCTTGGCCGGGCAGAACGCAAGCTGGGCCAGCTCAGCCGAGCCAAAAAGCACTTCAGCAAGGCCATCTCCCTCAACTCTCTCTACGTTCATGCTTTTCAGGAACTCGGTTTTTGCCTCCTTGAGGAAGGAACCACCGACGAGGCTCTCAAACAGTTTGAAAAGGCCATCGCAGTGAGCCCGAAAAACCCCGCACGCTACGAGATCGTG
>JANQPW010000879.1 GCA_028285285.1 Silvanigrellales bacterium | reverse complement strand
GCTGGCCATAACTTCCAAATTCGTCATGAGCCCTTCCGTGAGAAAGGGAATGAGCTCCGAGTCTTCACCAAAATGCCGCTCACACATGTCTTTGGAGGGTAAAGGAACGCTGTAGCTGACCTTTGGCCACACAAAGTTGGGCTTGTAGCGGGCATCGATGTCACGCAGCACATTCTGAGCAAAACGCTTGGCCTGGGACTTCATCTGCTCGCCCGATTCCATCAACCAGCGCGAGGTCTCCAGCCGTGTGGAAGAGACCATCTCCTGCTTCTCTTGCTGCAGCACCTCTTCATAAGGTTCACCCAGCTTCTCTGAAAGCTGATGACCGAGTCGGACCAACTCCTGGTCGTGTTGGGTGTGCAACTCACGGAGCTGAGCTCTTTTGCTCTGAACCACTTCCAGGCGTTGTTGCAAAGCCTTTTCCGAAATGGTGGCTTCATGAGCCTTTTTGTCAATTTCACTTTGACGCTCACTGAGCTCTTTTTCCATATTCTCATAGAGCTTTTTCTCAACGGCAAGCTCTTCGGCCATGGTGGCCCTCGCTTCTTCGTAGCGCTCTTCACAAGCTCTTCGCGCTTCTTCAACGATCATCTTTTTCTGTTTTTCCCCATGCCTCCGAATGGATTCTTCGGTGTCATCGGTGTTCACCATGTCATCAGCCAGCTTTCGCGCCACGTACCGCGCCAAAAATCCACCGAGGGCCACAAAAGCCCCCAACGAAATGGTCCAGATCGTGATTGTCACAAGATCCATTCTCTCACCCTTGTCTCTGCCACGCCTTTGGCAGTATTGTGCCAAAATCGTTTTGAATTCATGTTTTCAGAGGCTTCAAATGACCACTCCTACTCTTTCGCCAGTCGACTCTGAAACCTTGATTTGGGCGAAAGAATTGATGCAAAGCGCCTCAGATCTCACCCTACATTATTTTCGGAAAAAACTCAGAACAATTCAGAAGCCTGGAGATGAAGGCATTGTGACGGAGGCCGATCTGGCCGTAGAAAAACACCTTAAGGATTCAATATCACAGCGAAACCCACAAAGTCTGTTTCTTGCAGAAGAATCGGCCACAGAGTTGCAAAATTCTCCTCATTCGCAAGAGGAGCTGTGGATCATCGACCCCATAGACGGCACCAATAACTTTGCAGCTGGCAACCCCTACTATTGCGTTTCGGTGGCCTGTGGCCGTCGGAGCCCCGAGGGGAGATTTGAACCACACCTTGGATTTGTGGCCCACCCCACCCAACAAGAACTCTTTTGGGCCGCAAGAGGCCATGGTGCCTTTCGCAACTCAGAACAATTGATGGTGGCCGAATCTTGCGAACTTGCCCAGTCCAACGTGGCGACCTGTTTTGGGCACGCCACCACGCACGAGCTGAGCCGTGCTCTTCTTTGTGTGCAAGAGCTCAGCGGCAACATTCGCAGCCTGAGAGTCATGGGAGCAGCAGCCCTCGACATCGCTCAAACGGCTGCAGGAACCTTCAACGGCTTTTATGAGCAGCGCCTCCAGCCATGGGATCTCGCAGCAGGAACATTCATAGCCCAA
>JANQPW010000869.1 GCA_028285285.1 Silvanigrellales bacterium | reverse complement strand
TGCCCCTAAGGTTCCCGAGGTGGTGCTGTGCGCCCTGCAGCCCGGGCAAGGAGTGAGCTCCGCGGTTGCTGTGAAGCCCTTTGGTGTTTAGCCGAATTGCCGAGGGTAAAAGAAACTCCCCTGTGGTGGCATGGCTTTGTGTGGCGAAGGGAAGGGGTGTGTGGCTTGTCTCTTCAATCAACTTGACACGACCTTCGCCTGCTTCCCTTTGGGTGCGGAGGTGGAGCAAGACCTGGGAAGGGGCGGCCACGATGACATCGTCTATGTGGTCTTCATCGGCGTCAACGATGACAAGCTTTGCCTTCTTGAGCTGCTCCTGGTCGAGGAAAGGAGTTGTTGAGAAAAGGCGGCGTGGAATTGAGAAGTCTTCCTGTGAGTTTTGCAGATGTTGCGAATGGTAGATCGCCGTTCCACCCGACCTGTCTTGGGCGAGAAAAAGCAAATCGTGCGCACCCTCGTGGAGCAGATCCACGATGGCCAGGCTGTGCACGGCGACCACCTCTGGGCTTTGCGAGAAGGGCACTTGCTGCAGGCGAAAGCCAGGGTCTTGAACAGGCCATTGGTCGGCGGAAAAAGGAATGCCCAACAGTGGGAAGAGAGCTCCCAGAACTGCTGCAATGGCAAGAGTGCGGCCGAGCCCCTGGAGTTGAGGCCTTTCCGCTTGTTTGAGATTTATTGCGCCGTGGCGCAGAAGTGCACAAATGACAGCTGCCAGGGGCCACGACCAGTCACCAAAGCTGGGAAACAGCAGCCACACGAGAGTTAAAAGAAACGCAATGCCCAGGAGCATTTTAAGGCACGGCACGATTCGGGCTGTTGGAGGCACTGTTTTTGGGGGAAGCAAAGAAAGAAGAAGTGGAGAGCAAAAAATGGCGGTTGAAATGAAATAAGGTGAAGCCGCAAGTTCCCAAGATGAGTTCGCGGTTTGGGGAGCCAGAAGCAGCTCCTTTTGGAGCAAAGCCGTGAAACACAGCCCAAAGAGAAAGGAAAGGGTCAACCGGCTGGCCGGTGCGGGTGGGGATTTTGCGAGAAGCTGCACGTGGTGAAAAAGGACTGTCCACACCAAAACACTCGCCAAAGAAAGCCACGAGTGGCTGAGATCGAGCAGGGGGCAGAGTGCCGAAGCCAGTGCCACCGCGCGCCAAAAGGTGTTTCGTGCCGTAAGGGAAGGGTCCTTCAACCGCATCATGCGGCTCAAGAGAATATCTGCGTTGAACAACAACAACGCCGACACGAGCCATGCCCCCCACTCAAAGGCTGTGTGTTGCGGAGCAATGGTGGAAATGGCCAAGAGGGCCAGGCCGCCGCCCAAGGCCAGCAAGCGTTCCGGGTGTGCTTGAGTTTGGAGAATGAGTTGGGGCATTCTGCGAGTGTACAATAGATTTGAGGTGAGAGGACATTGACCCCAGTTCCAAATCAAGCGATTCTAGTGGTCTGACAAGATTTGTGCGAACGGAGGCGAGCTTGCGGGCCATTGGGTTGTTGTCGATTTCTGTGTTGTGGATCCTCCCCTTGGTTCTTGGGATTCCTGGTTGTGTGGCGCGTCAGTTGAATCAGTCTGCAACCCGTGAATTCACGCAAAACGCTGTGCGGCTGCAATTTGGAGGCTATGAGTGGACCCGTCATGTGGTTATGGTGCACGGCTACAACTTTGATCGGCCCAAGAAACTGCGGGCGCGAGACCAAGCCGTGTTGGAGCTGCGAGAAGCCGGCCGGGAAGAAAACCCTGGCGATTCCACTCAGGCTTTCAACCGCTTCAATGCCACAAAAGACAACTTGACCTACGAAGCCGATGGGCGCATTGCCCAGGTGCACACTCTCCAGGTGGCAGGGAGGCAAAAGCGCTACTTCTTAGACAGGGCCAACGATCTCTTCATTGTGGGTTGTCTCATCAAGCAAAACCGTGTGGGGGAAAAGCAGACTTACAGTGATCGCATCCGCGTGATCCGCTCTCCGATTGCGACGGGGCTTCACACAGTTTCACCTCGTAGCACACAGGTTGAAGAGGTCTCCATCAACATCCAGGAGGCGCGCTGGATCTGGGAATTGATTCCCTTTGGTCAGCCCAATCACCACAAGAACCAATTTGTCAGCGGCCGCTTTCTCAATCGGCTCAACAGCATCCGCACTTCCGCCTACCAGCTTGCCCGAGAAGTGCTCAGTGCCGAGCACAAACCTATTCCGGCTGAACTGGAAATGCTCAAGGCCTTTGACGTTCAGGCCAAGGCGGAAGCTCAGAAGCGAGGCTTGGACTTGAGCCAGCGCAACGAAAAGGAACGAGACTTCATCTGCCGTGTGCTCAGTGGAGGGCCGGTGAACACGAGCACCCACTACTGGAGTTTTGGTTTTCGCGAGCTTGCTGCACAGGCAGACCTCGCAGTGGGCATGAATTCCGTGCAGGTGCGGTACATGAGCCCCGCTATGTTGGCTGCAAGGGAAAACATTCGCTGGACCCGGAAAAACATCATGCCGTTGGCAACCTTTGGCATCTTTGGTGGCATGCTCGCCATAGAAATGGTGGGTGAAGCCGCTGTGCTCGCTCTTGTGGGAGCCCGGATGATGCCGGTGATCCAAGGGGGGTTCACTTCGAACATGGCCATTTCGGCGGCTGCGGGTATTGCTGAGAGCAACGCTGAAATGATCCAACAGCGGAAAGTCGAGGACATCAGTCGCTTGAAAGAGATCACCTCGTTGTGGGTGCCCACCCGTTTCCGAGCCTATGCGCTTTTGGAAGTGGTGTTGGGGGCGGTGCAGGAGCAAGCTGGTCAAAACTTTAAGAAACGGGTGGTGGAGCTTCTGCATGAAGACGCCCAAAGAGCTCCAGAGCAGAGAACATGGCAAAAAACCGTGTTGCAGGTCAAAAACCTTGAAAATCCAGAGGCGGAACCGCGCTTCACCACACCTGCCGAACGCATTGCTTACGCTATTGCCGAAGAGGGGAATGAAACTCTTGAGGAACAGGCGGTGCGCAATCAAGTCAACGAAGTGGTGAAGACCTTTGTGGAGACATATCCCCTCGATGCCAATGCGTTGTTCAATCGCTCAACCGTTCGCACCTTCAACCGTATGCAGCTGGGCTCGGAAACCTCGGTGCAAACCTTTGAAAAGCTGATTGGGGCTCGCATTCCAGAAGAGGCAAACCAGAGAAAGCTCCTTGACACCTGGCGGAAAGAGAACCTCATGGTGATGTTTCGTGGTTTGGCTCCGCGAGCTTTAGAAGCATCGGTGTTTGATCATGTGAGCGTGTTTGCCCCGCTTGCCCGTGCGCCGCTCTTCAGCGCCTCGCGCCAGAGTGTTGCCGCCGGGCAGCAGCTGGCCCAAGACCGTGCCCTCCTGT
>JANQPW010000863.1 GCA_028285285.1 Silvanigrellales bacterium | reverse complement strand
ACACAACTTCACTGCTGAGCAAAGACCTCGACCCGAACAGCTGGACCAATCTTTACGACGCACTCCTACGTCAGATTGTGAGCCCTGATGATGGACTGGTCGACTATGGTTTGGCGGCTTCCGATCTCAAGCAAACAGTGGATCATCTCCACACTCAGCTCAACACAATGGCTTGGCCCAACGCCGCAGACAAAAATGAGTGGTCCGCCTTTTGGCTTAACGTCTATAACCTCTCCATGATTCGGCTCATTGCCGCCAAGCCAGCTGCAAAAAACATTGAAACAGAAGGCCTCACCGACGAGCTCTTCAATGGTGCTGCAGTGTCTGTTGCCGGCGAAACCCTCTCCCTCAATGAAATTGAGTACTGCCTCACAAAGCTTGCTGGGAACTGCGCGCGCACAACCATTCAGGGGCAAACGGCTGCCGACTATCCCTACGACCCTCGGCTGCACGTTGGGTATGTGTGTGCCGCTGTGTCATGCCCCAAACTCAGAAACTTCGCCTACCGCAGCTCAAACGTGAATCAAGTTCTGGAAGAAAACCTCTACTTGTTCTTCAACGACACCAGACACGTGTCTTCAAGCGACAGCAAAGTCAGCGCCTTGTTTCATTGGTTTGATGCCGATTTTCAGGCCATACAAGATCTCGCTGGAGCCCCTCTCATCGAAACCTATGTGCAAGACTCATGTCGAAGCGACAAGGCAACTCTCACTTCCCAGTTTGCAGGAGTTTCCAGCTTCAAAGAGCTGCAACGAGCAACCTACGATTGGACCATCAACCGAAAATGACTTCTGCTCTTTCTTCTCTTGTTTTTTTCTTTGTGTCACACTCTTTCGAACACTTTAGAATCAAGGCAGGAAGATCATGATCGATATCGTCAAACGACTCTTGAATCTCGAACCGAGTGGCGGCCAAGCAGGATCCGACAGCCACTTCCAGAAAGACTCGGATCCTTTCCTAGCCCAAATCTCTGCTAAACTCGATGGCCTCAACCCCCCAGAGGCAGAACGGATCATTTCGTTGGCCTTTCTGCTCTGCCGGGTTGCTTTGGCCGATCACCACATGACCGACGAAGAAGAGAAACAAATTGCCGAAACACTCCGCAGCAAATTCTCCCTTTCCGACGAACACCTCAGTCTGCTGCTCGAGCTCCTCCACGACGAACAAAAAGTCTTTGGTTCCACCAAAAACTACAGTTTGACAAAGGGAATGGCTGAGAGCTTTTCCGAAGCTGAAAAAGTGAAGATCATGGAGTGCCTCTTCAGGGTTGCCGCGGCCGACCAGCGGCTCACCCCCGAAGAAGAGAGCGAGCTCCGCAACATCACTTCACAGCTCGGACTTGACGATGGGGTCTTCATTGACTTGCGGATTCAGTACCGCGAGCTCCGCAGCGACTAGGCTCTGCCTGAGATCTCAATTCTCTTCTGGAAGAATCGTGACCTGGATATCGCTCACATCGTCGATGAGCAGCTGTGGGTTGGCCTGAGACGGCGACTGAACATTGAGCACAGCTCGCACTGTGAGAGAGATCCTCCGGTTCACAAAGAAGTTTCGGCTTCGTTCCACGCCGTCGCTGTTTTCAACCCACACCGTGTTCATGGCATTGCGGATCTCCTCAAAGACTTCTGGGTTCTCAAAATTCACAAGGGTGTGATTGTTGAGGAAGCCGTCTTCTTCGGTATATAGCGCAAAGATATCGAGGGTGAGCTGTGGGCTTTCAGGAAAAAGAGCAAGTGATCCCGTGATCTCAACTTCCTGACCATGGCGCTCCGCTGCACGTCGTGTCACACGCAAGGGCTGATCTGAGTTGAGATCAGCACTCAAGTGAGTGGGTCTCCCCGGCACGCGGGTGATGACGTAATCCAACTCGACGCGATCTGATCGGTAGAGATTTTCAGGAAGAGTGAAACCCCGCACGATGACGGGAGTGATGCGATCACCCACCTCGAGAACCAACAGGCCATCTTCAACGGCGTGAACCTTAGCCGCCAAAGTGCCCTCGTTGGGCAACTCTTCGAGGCTCGGGCTTTGATACTCGTATTCTGGGAGATCAGGATAGGGAGAGGTCCAGTTTTCCATGACCCTGAGCGCGTTCACAAAAGCATGGATCTGATCTTCACCAAAGGGGGCCAGC
>JANQPW010000843.1 GCA_028285285.1 Silvanigrellales bacterium | reverse complement strand
CAAGACTATCGGCGGGGGCTTCGCGAAGCCGATCTTGTGGTGGTCAATGTGGGAGGCAACGATTGGTGCCGGGAGGAAGTGACTCCGGAGAGCTACCGCGAAAGTGTCGAATTTCGACTTTATCAGGTTTTGTCGGATCACCCCGGTGCCGTTGTGATGGTCAATAGCCTTCCTCCCATGGTTGACCTTTTCGGAATTCCCGATCAGGTGGCCTTTGTTGCGTCAGGCCAGGAGGTGATGTGTTCGGAACTTGACGACTTTCTCGCTGAAGACTGTCCAAAGGGCATTCGCTTTCGGCGCTCGGGCGGTGCGTCTCTTCGAGCCGAACTGCAGCGCCAGGTCACCCAGATGAAATCCGATTTGCAGCGAGTTGCGTCGAAAATGAGAGACGGAGGTGGCTCTTATGCACCTTACGGTGGTGAGTTGATTTTTGTGAATCTTGCCGATGAGCCCGCAAGAGCGGAGCATTTGGCTGCGGACTGTTTTCACCCCGGCACAGGGGGGCATAAGTACTGGGCGCAGGTTTTGTGGAGAGCTCTCACCGCACCGTGAGACCGCGTCTAGTTTTCTGTGACTTTATCTTCTGAGTCGGAACGGTAATCGGGCTTCCCCAGCTTCCAGAAACAACGGATCATGCCGTTGACTCGTTTTTGATGGATTTCGAGCGATCGCTGGAGAACCCAATCTATGGTCTGGTCGATTTGTTCTTCCGAGTATCGCTGACCCAACTCTATTGTTTTTTTGCTGTTGATGAGTTCCATGATCTCATCTGCGTGCGCTGGTTTGCTCATATTCCGCCCCTTCCCTATCCATTATTGGCTTGCCCTGGTCCTGAGTTGGGTCAGGGCAATACGTCGGCTTCGTGCCGGTGGGAGTTCCGGCCGCGAAGGCAATGAGAAGGACAACCCTTCGGCTCATTGCCACAAATCTGACGAGCTCGTCAGTTTGAAAGCGAAAGCCGTGCCATTTGGTCTCGTTTGAGACAGTTTTTTTCAACCTTTGGAAAAGGCGTATCTTTTGTTTCTATTGGGCTTCTGTTCCTGACCGTCTCAAAGAGAAATAAAGCACCTCGGCCAAACTCTGGACATCGTCACAGACTCGAGAGAGAGCGTTCTGTTGTTTGACCTCTGAGCGTCACAAAAACGTCAGAAAGGGCCGTTTCCTGGCCTGCTATAGGAATTTTGAGACCTGTGGTACACGGAAGAGAAGAGTGTCAAAACGACCTTTGTTGGAGCCTCCTGTTCTGGAATGGGGTCTCCATGTCTCAGGAGTAAAGTATGAAAAAAATCACCAATGGGCCCCGCGTTTTCACTTGGGGCTGCTTGGGCTTTGGGGTTTCTCTTCTGGTAGCGGCTACGACGGTTTCCACAGCTGCTCACCAGGCCGTGGCCAACGACGCAAGTGATCAAGGCTCCGCAGTCGAGCTGGCATCACCCTCAGGAGCGCCTTGGCTCTCAAAAGTTTCCCGAACCCTTCGGGGGGGCAAGAGAATGACTTCGGCCGAGTTGCGGGAATGGTCTGAGCTGCCCGCTGATGAAGTCCTCGAGAGGCTCTTGAACTCCAGTGAGTTTTTGGCCACCACCTTTGACTTCTCAATGTATTTTCTCGGCCGAA
>JANQPW010000953.1 GCA_028285285.1 Silvanigrellales bacterium | reverse complement strand
TGGTGCCGATATCGATACCGAAAACAATGCCTATCTTCGCGATTTGGGTGCGGTGCCTCTCGCCATGGACGTGCGGAGCGATGCCGAGGTTCAGGCTGCCGTTGACCAGGTGATCCAAGCCGAAGGGCGCATAGATGTGCTCATCAACAATGCTGGTTATGGAACAATGGGAACCATTGAAGATGTGCCGCTTCCGGAAGTCATCAATCAGTTTGATGTGAATGTGTTTGGTTATGCACGGGTGCAGAAAGCCGTTGTACCCCACATGAGAAGACAAGGCCACGGGCGTATTGTTGTGGTTTCCTCAGTGGTTGGAATGGTTTCAACAGGTTTCTTTGGCTGGTACTGTGCTTCGAAACATGCGGTTGAGGGCATGGCCGATGCCCTGCGTGCCGAACTCGCTCCGTTCAACATCAGTGTGGTGAAGGTTCAGCCTGGTAGTGCGCAGACAAACTTTGAAGCAACCTCATTTGAAACTCTTGAACGGCTGAATTCCAGCGAAGATTACCTTGACCTTCAAGGAAAGTTTGTGCGCACCATGCGCTTGATCTTTGATATTGGGCAACAGCCCGAGTCGGTTGCAAGGGTGATTGTTAAGGCTGCTTTGTCTCGCAAACCTCACTCCGCCTATCTGGCAGGGCTTGATGCCAAACTCATGGCTTTGATTGACGATCTTGCGCCGCGCAAACTCTTTGACAAGCTCTATGCAAGCATCACTGAAATTGGCGGAATCGTTGGCCCAAAACAATAAGACAGCGGGCTGCGGTCGTTTCCCGTGGTAAACAAATGTGATCTCCGCGCATTGATCTTCATAGCTGTTGCAATAAGCCTCCTTGGTGGACTCCAAAATCTGTTGACCGCGGTAAACATTTCTTGATACCCGGTCGCCTACCGGAAGCAAACACTCATTCCCTCTTTTCTGGGGCGCTTATGCAGCTTTTTCAAAAATATCTCGTTGTTTTTTTCAAGACTCTGTTGTTTTGCACGTTCATCGCTGCAACGACCAGTCAAAATGCCGCAGCATCCGGATTTGAAGTGGGCAACGGGGGGGATGTCGTCAACTGTGCAGCACAGAGTGCAAACCTGCCTGCAGGGCTCTACTCTCTCGACTACCTTGTCAGCAGTGCCGCAGCGGGGTCATTTAGAGAGCGGCTCCAGCAGAGCTTTGAAGAGTATGTCTCGGAAACGGAGGCCTTGCTTCATGACAAACTTCCCGAACTCGCGACCGATTTTTCCATTTTTAGAGAGAATTTTTTGAACACAGAAGATTACACTCGAGCCCACGTGTGGGAGCCTGTGGCCTACAAACTGAAAGATCTCAAAGACGAAGGTCTCATCGAGACCCTTCCTTCCGGCTGCATAAATGCTTCGACGGGTCTGCCTGAGCTGATTCAAGCCGTGATACGAACGAGACGCAACACCTCAGGATCTTCTTCATCACAAAGAATTTACAAGTTTGTTCCCGAGGTCTTGAACGAAATCAAAGAGCAAGCACCCCTTCAGCTGTCCTACCTTTTCATGCACGAATGGCTTTGGGATCACTCTCACATTGTTGAGCGAAACAGAAGACTTGTGGCGTATTTTCACTCACAGCTTTTTGCAGAACAAAGCCGCGAGGAAGCTCTGGATCAGTTGAAAGGTATGGGGTTTGCAGTGCCTCATTTACCTGCGGAGGGATCGGAAAGAACGCGGTGCGGGGATGAGTCCCTAACAAACGAAGACATTCGACGGGCCTATCCCCGATCATCCCTGTCTGAACCCCTGGGCTCAGTTCAGGTCACGACGTTTTATCGTGAACACTGTGCCGACGCTGTTGAAATCTGCAATAGAGGCTGGTCTGCACTGCCCGAAATCCTTCCGCCGGTGTTTCGATCAAACGTTCGCTCTTATCTTTGGTTTCAAAACTCCAACCTCGACCGTCCGCTCAAGGTGATCAACCCCGAAGCCATTCGGAGGGGAGAATTTGAGCCAAGGCCCGATGATGCTTTGGTGAGCTGCGCACTTCCTCGAAACTCGGATTCTGAAACACTCTCATCTCCCATCAGTTGCCGCCTTCACCCAAAGGCGTTTCAACTTCTTGCTGGCAAGACCGTGCGTTTTTTCGGGGAGTTCACCCAACACTGCCTTTCTTTGGAGTCAAATACTTTGATCTCGGTGGAGTCGAATGACGGAAACGAAGAGCTCATCAGCAATGAACTGGAGCTTCGCCTCCTGATCCAAGGCACCATCGAATGGAAGCAATGAGGGTGGAAAACGCATCTCGGTATTTAGAGCCGATCTACGCCGAGTTTCTCAAGAGAAAACGCCGCAATCAGAGGTATTCCTTGCGCACATTCTCCGAAGATGTCGGGGTCTCCGCAAGCATGCTGAGCCTTGTGTTCAGAGGAAAAAAGAAATTTTCCATTGAGACAGCTCTTGCGGTGTGCGAACGCCTGAACTTTCGCCCTCAAACCCGGGAAGAGGTGATCCGCCACCTGAGAAGCCTTCAAAACTCTTCAACCACCAGTGTGGATCGATTGGCACACAGCTCTCCAGATGATTCTGAGCTTGAGATCAATGTGCGTGCCTTTCAAGCCCTGTCGCAGTGGCATCATTCCGCCGTGTGTGAAGCGCTTGAACTGAAAGGCCTGAAAGGAAACATCAATAAGATTTCTGCAAAATTGGAGCTTCCCCCCAGTGTTGTTCGCTCTGCCTTGGAAAATCTAAGAGCTCTGGGTCTTGTTAAAAAAAGGAACGGGGTTTGGACCCGCAGCACGCCTGCAAAAATCAAAGTTCCCGATGAAGCCTCAGCAGCTATACGAGAATTCCACAAAGGTATGCTCAATCAGGCCTGGACCTCACTAGAAAGAACACCACAGAAACAAAGAGATATCTCAGGGATCACAATGGCTTCTTCTCCAGACAAGCTCAAAGAAGCTAAGCTTCGCATTGCCGAGTTCAGAGAAGAACTCCGGCAGATTCTCAAATCAGAAAATCCGACCTGTGTCTACCATTTGGCCGTTCAGCTCTTTCCACTTCACCGTTCGTAGGAACTTTTCGTTTATTGTTTCCTTGTTTCCCTTTACTTCACAATATGAGAGTATAGTGATCTGCTTTTTCTTTGTCACAGAGGGTGTGTAAAGTCGGTTTGCTGAGGATGCCAAAGTGATCTCTGCCTTAACTATTGGCCAACTGATCATCGTGCTTGCCGTGTTCACCTCAACTCAGTTTCTGTTTCTTATGTGGCGCGCAGACCACAAAAGTCACATTCTTGCGGCTCTTAAGTGGCTTTTGGCAATGCAGATTGGATTCGATCTCAGCCTTTTTGCCTACGTTGCACTTGAAGAGCCCCTTTTTGTAAGGTTCTACTTTGCATTCAATTGTTTTGCTCTCGTGGCTGTGAGCGTGCTGTGTGAGCGGGTGATGCGTCGCCACCTCCCTCCGTTGTTCAAGTGGTACTTACTTCTAAGCACCTCAGGACTCATTGGAGCTTGTTTCCTCATTCCCCAACTGTTGGGCTCCTTAGCCATGCATTCATTGGTCGCCCATGGTGCTCTCGTGCTCTCCGCCTGCGCAGGGCTTCTTTTGTTGGCTCGGCAAAGAAAAGACCTTGAGGGAATAGAGAGGGTTTATTCGGTCGGCCTTATCGCTGTTTTGTTAGCAACGGCTGTTGTCATTGCTGTTCCCTACTTTGCAAACAATCCCAACGGAAGCGGAATGGGAAGCCTCGAGATCCGCCTCACGCCTATCGGTATTCAACTGCTCTCCCTCACCTTCATTTTGCTTCAGTCCAATGCACACCCTTCCCGCGTCTTGGCAAGAGAGTATCTGGCCATTGGGATCAAAGCTGCGGCCGTGACCTTCTTTTTTGGAGCACTCTTCTCCATCGAAAGACCAACCGACTGGATTCTTCTGGGTGCCCTCTCCACAACACTCACTCTTGCAGCAGCGGTGAGCGACCACCTTCGACAACTGCGAAATCAGGAAAAAGAAGATTCCTTTCTGGCATGGCTTTCGGGGAGTCAGTTCTCAAGCAAAGAAGAGTTTTGCAACTCCCTGAAGACAAATCTTCTCACACATAACTATCTCTGCCTGAAGGGAGACGAGCTGCAGCAAATTGACGTTCCAAAAGTCTCAAGGTTCCTAGAAAATCGAACCAACATTCCAAGTCTCGACGAACTCAAAAAGCTCGTGACGGGAGACAAGATCCCGGCTGAATGCGAGCAGCTGCTCTACCTTCTGAACAAACACAAAATGACCCATGTCACTCTCTTAGACGACTCACCTGCCGAACTCGTGCTCTTTGCTTACCCAAAGATCCCCAGCCGAACGTTGGCATACCAAACCAACATTGTGCACCGCATTGCTCAGGTGGTTCGTCGGAGAACTTCGCAAAAAAAGAGTGTTTGAGACTTAAAATCGAAAATCTGTGATCAAGCGCTGTCGCCTTCCTGAACGAGGAGTTGTGTGGTTGAGAGTCTTCCGGCATCTGCTGGAACTCCCCCCAGCGCCACACCCACCCTCAATATGTTTGTCAGCTGCACCGCGTTCTCTTGCGAACCGCTGAGGCCAAACTCCTGCCGCACCAGCGCGATTGATGTGGGGTTGTCCACCAAGGCGGAGAGAGGGCATGCGTGCAGGCCGAGTTGATCTATTTGCAACCAAAGTCTGTAAAATCTGCGTCCCTGTTCAAACGGCGTGACATCCAGCTCTGCCGAAAGCAGCACAAAGGCAGCTGCCGACTGCAGGGGAGGTAGCGGCACAAACAAAGCCGCCGCACCAGGAAGGCGAGAGATCAGCCTAAACAAAAACGGCTGCATCATGAACTGCGCAAAAAAAGCTTCAAAAGAGCTGATTCCAAGCGTCGCTGCGCTAAGCCCATCTACTCCGTAACCTCGGTGACTCCGGCGAAAACGCATCCAATGAAAAAGCTCTGCAAAATAATCTGCCCTTTTCATGCAGGCAAACTCAGCACGACGATAGTCACGAGCCAACCTCTCGATACCAGAAACATCGCTCAAGATCTTCACGCCAGGGAACTTTGTGAGGGAGGAAATCTTGTCGCGGGTTCCTGCATCTGGAGGGCAAAACCTCCCTCTCCAGCTGCGTCTTGTGAGAGCTGACTCCGCGAGAGAGTCTGCCGGACCTTCGGCAACGCTCACCTTGGAGCGCCCAAAAGGAACTCTGCTAGCCTGCGGGGCAACGGCCGCTGATCTTCCTTCCAACCTTTGCCACCGACCAAGGGAAAAACCCCGCCTTGAAAAGGCAAGGCTCATTCCCTCCCAAGCCGCTCCAAGCGAGATTTCATGATCCCTCCCTTTTGGATCGGCAATGGGAAGTCTTCGAGATTCGTCAGACCACAGTGTCACCTCTTGATCGGCTTCGTTCCAAGACCAACATGCCGGCTGTGCATTGTGGGCGCTTGGGCTCCTCCGTGCCTCATCCAAGATCTCTAAAAAATCCGAAGACGTGACTTTCTTTTTCATGATTCAACCAGAGCCTTTTTGAAGAGATGAAGACGATGCAAGGGTTTCGCGCCCCATTTTTCGACCGAACGTAAACTCGCCGGATTGCTGTCTGAGATCCAGGTCACCCCCAAAGACTCATACTTTGCGCCTTTGAGTGCGGTCACAACCCTGGAGAGCATGGCTCGATTGATTCCCTGACCATGATGAGACTCACAGACAGAATAAAAGATGACTACGGCACGTTTGCGGTTCAGTCGATGCTTCAGAAAGGCCCAGGGGCTTCGCCACCCCATTCGAGACTTCATTGAGCGAAGCAGAGGGTTGATGTCGGGAATGCACACAACAACGCCCACAGGGCGATCTCCATCGTAGGCAATGCATGAAATTCTCTCGTCGATCACCATGGTGAGATCGGCCGCCTGAAACAGAAACTCCTCGCTTGTGAGAGGCACAAAATAGGGGTTGTTTTTGAATCCGTCGTTGAGAACCTCTCGAGTGTGCTCCATTTGCTCCTTGATCGCCTTCTTTCTCAAGGTGTCAAAACGAAGCTGGGGCTCGACCACGTTTGGCTCCAGATGACTGCCGAGGTTCAACTCATATGTGGTCATTGGAAACTCCGGCAAATAGCCCTGTGCCTTGAGAAGCTTGGGGAGGTGTGCTGCCCCATAGACCTGATCTGAATAAGGAACAGCATCAAAACCACCGGTGAGCACACCAATCTGGTGCATTGCCGTGAGATTGAAGTTTCCGACAATTGACTGATAACCGCGACGGCGACACCAAGCTTCGGCAGCACCCAAGAGTAAGCCAGCTGCGCGGTCATCGTCTGCACAATCGAAGTAACCAAAGTATCCCCAATTCAGATTGTGCAACTCATTCGATTGGAGATGGTGATGTGCTGTGATTCGCCCAATAGGGGTGCCGTTCTTTCTCACACAAAAGAAACTGAAGTCGTCTTCACCCTTAAACAAAGGGTTTTCGAGAGAAAGAAAGCGTTTCAAATCTGTGTTCAGTGGGGCAACATAAAGCGACTCTTCTCCATACGCATTCCTCGGTGCCTCTTCAAACCCCCTGAAGTCTCTCTCGCAGAGCTCATAGTTGTTGTGCTGCTGAGTTGAGCTCATTTGGGTTCTTCCTTAACAGCTGGCTCAGCAGCACCCTGGAGCAGTTTTCGAAGAAACAATCTCACAAAAAAACCCTTGATCCAGGCTACAAAGATCGGCAAAGGTTTCTCAACTTTGATGTCCATGGGGTTGAAAAAGTATCCCCTGTCGTCAGCGGTGGGCTTACCCAAGATCAATTTGATCATTTCGTAGGCCATAAGATTCCCCGTGGTGATCACCATAGGCGCGAATGAAATTCGGGCACGACTGCCAGAGACCATCTCTGCGGCAATTGCCAAATCTACATGGCGGTGCGTCGAGCTGTGGGTGAGAACAAAGCTGATTTCTGCAAATTTGCAAGCGTCAATATCTTCTGGTGTGAGTTTCTCAAGATCTCTTCCCTGTGTGGGAAAACCGAGCCGCTGCTCTGGCCTTGCATCGCCTGGCTTCACAACAAAAACAGAAGGCAGGGAAGCTGCATAAGCATCGACAACCGTGCAGTCATGGCGTTGAGCACACCGATAAAGAGCAATACCAGCCACAACATCATCCATACCATTCACGACAAAGCGACAAGCTCTGCATATTTCATCAATTTTTCCCTGCCAGTTCGCACCATGATTGGTGACTTGAATGTTAGGGTTGATTTTCCGCAGTGCCTCCATAGTTGACTCGGCCTTATCGTGGCCTACAGAGTCGAGCGTTGCGAAGACCTGACGATTCAAGTTCGACACCTCAAAATGGTCTAAGTCGGCAATGTGAAACTGCTCAATTCCTGCCCTCGCCAAAGAGAGCAAGCACGCGCCACCCATGCCACCAACTCCACAAACGAAGACGCAAGACTGCCGCAGAGTTTCTTGCTCCTCTTTAGAGACAAACCCAATGTTTCGCGTGGTGAATTCACCATAGTCAAAATTCGCACCCGTATTTATCACCATCACCTCCTCTTCGCCCACGGGCGAAGATCACCCATCTGCTTGCTCGTGGAAAACCACTGAAGTACGGGAACAAATAGGCTCGTCAGAAAAACCATAACAACTTTTAGCAGCACAGTTGTGACAACGTGAGAAGGCACCGATTTTGCAAAATAGTGCGCCGTTGAGGTGATATCCATTTGCGCCAACTGAAGAACATCATCTCCACGCTTGTAGTTGAGTCGTTCTTGACAGAAATCATTGTAAACAGACACCCGATGTTTCTGCACTTCTTCCCAGCTCTTCAACAGGTTGTCAGAACCCCCTGTGTAAGAATCTTCGATGATAAAGTTCTCCTCATCGAAACGGGCATCATCTCCCACACCAAAAGCTGCGCGGTGGTGCTGCATGATCTCTCGAGCTATCACGAGATGCTCGAAAGACTTGGGAGAGTTTGTCTTTGGGTTTGGAAAAACTCGGCTCAAACCCTCCGCCACAAGACCGACAATAGCGGGCACCTGGGTCACGTTGCTCATCCAAAGCGGACGAAATCCATTTTTTGCAAAAAGCAAACTGGTCGTGAGCCCATAGAGAATCCATGACAAACCCTTTGCCCGAAAATCGGGGTCCACCATAACCAGGCCAAGATGCACCACCTCTTCTGTTTGGGCATTCAATGGAATGTCCATCACGCGCAAAGCATTGAAAGCAATGAGTTGACCGCTGGACCGCTCTCGGATCAGTGTGAGCACCACCGACTGCAGCACCTCTGGATCTGAAGCGAAAACGCCATAGGAGAGGTCTCTATCGCGATTGGCCTTCGCAGCTAAAGCCCTCAGCTCTGCGACAACCGTGTCCATGTGGGCTTGATTCATCCAACGCCCAGGTCTTTCCAAAATGCGCACATCCAACGTCTTCTGCGTTCCAAAGGAAACATGCAGATGGCCAGCTTCCAGCCGAATGAATGCCATCTGAACCTCCTTTTTGACGTTTCGCTGCTCTCATTGAAGCTCATCGGCCCTATACTTGGGAGGTTGAAGATTGAATTGATTTTCTAGCTTGGGAAAATCAAAAATATTAGAGAGGAATTCCTATGCTCAGGCAACTTGCACTTCCCACTCTCCTCCTTTTTGCCGCGTCGTGCAAAAGCAGAGCACCCGACGCAAACAGCGAAAGCCGGGTGAAAGAGAATCTTCTTCTGAGCGATGCCCTCAACGCAGAGTCGGAGCACACTGGGCTCACTCGCTTTCTTTTTGATGATTTTGACGGGATAAACTCACAAACACTGCAAACCAATGCTCTTCCCTGGAAGCCAACGGTAACGGGCCTCTTTCTGCTCCACAAAGAACGAAATCCAAACCTCGAGATGAGCCTAGAATCGCTCCCCCAAATCTTGAGGGGCTATGGGTTTCTGCCTGGTGCCAAGGTAGCAAACCCTCAACTCCAGAGCCAACAACCCATTGCAACTCCGGGCCTTGTGCGCGCTGAAATCAGCCCGGTTCCGCTCACTCGGGTAGAAGTGAGCAATATCGGCTGTGCCGCCTGTCATGGCGGTGTTTCTTATGACTCAACCGGAAGGCCATTAACCAAACAGATCTGGCTAGGCACGCCCAACACATCTCTGAATCTGGAAGCTTATGTGAGCGACGTCTACTCGGGCTTACAACTCGGGGTCCAAAACTGGAAAGAATTTCGTCGCACGATGGATCTCCTCTTCGATGAGCCAAATTCGTGGGCTTCACCTTTCACAAACCAACAGAAGCTCACGCTCGACTCCGTTCTGAGAACCATACTCACCGATCGACTCCGCCGGCTTCGAAATGGAATCGATCGACCTGTTCCTTTTAGCAATGGTGCGCCAGGGCTCACAAACGGGGTGGCGTCACTGAAATTTCAACTTGGGCTCCTAGAGGAGGACTCTTTCTCTGACGACGCAGGCTTCACCAGCATTCCGGACCTGGCCGACAGGGCTCTGCGAACTTCTCTCCTTTATGACGGTGTTTACTCCATCCAAAACAAGGCGTTTCGGCAGACAATGCGGACTCGACAAGACATTTCACACAGAGACTTCACATCGATGGCAAAAATCGTCGCTCTGTTCACCGTTCCTTCCATGGGAAAAAGCATGCGCTCCACAGGTCAGATCCGCGAAAGAGTGAGCGAAGTGCTGAAGGATCTGCACAGCTCCTATCTGCCTCAGCGATTCCCCGGAGAAGTGGACATGTCTGCGGCCGCAAAGGGGCAGAAAATCTACGAGATCTCCTGCGCCTCATGCCATGGAAGATATACGGGCGAGCTCACCGAGCTTCGCCTCGAGTCTTTTCCCAACTTCCTCGATTCCAAAAATCAAATGGGCACAGATCCCACTCGAAGACAGTCCTTTGATGAAAGCCTTGCCAAGGAGGTGAAAAAAACAGCGGCTGGTCGTGCGGCTCGCCCTCAGCCCAACCCAGGATACGTAGCTACCATTCTCACAGGGGTTTGGGCCACGGCACCCTATCTTCACAACGGATCCGTGCCCAGCCTCTGGGCCCTGATGAACCCTGAGGAGAGGCCACGCAGTTTTCTTGTTGGCGGACACAGACTCAATTTCGAACGGGTGGGGATCGACCTTGCAAGTGCAGATGAATCTGGGCACGCGGGATATCCCCGCAATCACACCCCGTGGTCAAACCCGGAAAGATACGACACCACGAAACCAGGGCACTCCAATCAAGGCCACCAGCGACCCTTTTCTGCCCTCAACTCAGAACAGAAGAAACAGCTGCTCGAGTATCTCAAGCTGCTGTAAGCTAGTAAAAGGGAATGGCCTGAACACGAATCTCGTCTGAGTCGGGGCGCAACTTGGAATGCCCTCTCAGCCCTAGAATGCCATTGACTCCATCCTCGAAGAGGAACACTGAACTGTGCACCTTCGGTCTCTCTTCCGTCTCCTTCATTCTTTCAAACATCTCTTTGAGCTCTTCAGAAGTCTTGGGACCATACCACACAGCATTGCTCCACTCGGAGACGTCATGACCCTGAAGCCACTTCTGCCCAAGAAAACCCAAAACGAAGAGCGCACCCGACACGTCAAGGGAATCTCGCGAGCTCCCTGAAACGTTGATGGGGTTCTCAATTCCTGACACCTGGGCACGATAGGTTTTGTCTTGCTGCAAAGTCTGTATCAGTTGAAGGTGATCGCGTTGAAGAGCTTCCGTGTGTTCTGCAGTCACCTCCCCTGTGAAGAGTTCATACCCAAACTTCCCAGCAACCCGCTCAGAGCTTTGAAGCGGAAGATCTCGGACCCAGAAGTCGAGTGTCACGCTATATTCCGTCCCCCTTCGAGAAGGCCAAATTGGCGGAAGCCAGTCACTGAGCTTTCGGCCAGGGCTGGACAGAGCGATTCTGCGAAAGGTTAAACGAGAGACCGCATTGCCAAAGTCTTCATTCTGACCTGGAAGCGAAACAAGCCCAGAAGTGTCCTCCAACTCCCTGTGGCGCTTGAGGGAAAAACTCTCCAAATGCGTTTGGAGCAACTTATAGAGCGGTTCCTTTTCCGGATCGTCCACAAATGCTTTCCAACTCTTTTCTTCAAAAGGTTGAGAAATGACGCGATCAACTGACCCATAAAAACCTGGCCAAAAAGGGTATGAGTCCCAAATGGGGCGTGGCGCAGAACCGTGACACTTACTGCATTTAGCAGTATCTCGGTTCAAAACAGCCGAAGCTCCCGAAGAACCCTCTTCAAATTCCAATCGAGCAAAGGTTGTCTCTCCGGTTTCGGGATTGGCCTCAAACATCTCAACAGAACGGTCAGACTCGGTCTTTTCAAACCCAGTCATAGCAAAAACAAATCGAGCGTCGTCAACCGAAACAATGACCCTGGGTTTTGCAGGGCTTGCATTTTGTGTAGAGCGAGACTGATAGGCAAAAAGCAGCTGCATACCAGTGTGTCTGCCCAACCGCAGGTTTTTTGAATTTTCCAGAAACCATGCAAGAAAATCTTCTCGTGACTTCCATTGAACATTGCCACTGGCGGCCATCTCAATGCTGTCTAAGCCCACGCTCTTCACAAACGACGGCATCTCAGACTCAGAACGTCCACCCGCTGATGGGGTCGTGCTCCAAAAACACGATGTGAAGACCACACAAAAGACAAGAACAACAAAAAATCGCGTTTTTGAGCTCACTTCTCGCATTTCGTTTGACCCTTTATAAAACAGGGAGCCTGGGAAAGCCAATGGCCCCAAGTGGATCGATCCATGGAAAAACCTGGCTGTAGCCAATAGATCTTCAGTGGAGCAGCCCATGCCTCAACGCCTGTGAGCTGCTGAAAAGCCTCCTTGAAGGCTCCAGCAAAAGCCAGCTGGTACTGTCTCCCCACCGGAGCGTGCTTGCTGACCTTTCTTCTCTTCACAACGCCCATTCCATCTACGGGCTTGAAGGCAAACACAGGCGAATGAGCAAAGGCACGCTCCTGCCCTTTCCTGAACTCTCCATACCACCTCCGGAGCATGAAATGCAGCAAACATGGGAAAGTACAACTTCTCGCAGGTTGTGAGTTTCCCCAGGCTGCGGGCAATCAAACCAATGTCTTTTGCTTCAGAGTAAAACCCCAGTGGCTCCTCCTGCAAGCGAAGCGCCTGAAGGTTCTCCTGATTTTGAATCAGATCGGCGACGTAATCACTAGTAGCCCTCATAACCCGAACATCCAATGCTGTGAGACGTTTGCTCATACCACCCTTGCGAGGATCGGTTGAAAAGGGACCACCTGGCTTTTGGGTGGACGACTTGAGCGAGAACACAGCCCCCGTTGCCGGGTCCATCACCACATAGGAACGACTCGCCGTAGGCCAACCCCAAAGACTCTTGTGCCGTTCAGTGCTGAAGGCAACTCCCGATTCACGACTGAGTTCTTCAAGTAAGAGCTGAATACTCTTGTGCTCAGGGTCTTTAGACTTGTCGGTGGGGTTGATCACCCACTTCACGAAAGGCACACCATCTATGGAAGTCAAAAGAGCATTTTTCATGCCGGTGAGGCTTTTAAATTTTGTGTTCTCATGAACAACAATCACATCTTTGCCTGAGACAGGATGTTTCAGCGGAACAAGATAGTGTTCCAACTGAACGGCCTCTGGCTCCTTCCGAATGGCTCGGTTCAGTTGGGTTTCCCACCTCACAAAATCAGAAAGACACGAGTTCAGCTGAGGAGGCTCTGCACTTTGGCTTTGATCAGACCGAATGTCCGACTCTTGTTGAAAAACACAGGATCCACTGAAGGCCAGCGTCACACATCCAAAAACCAGGAAGACAAAATGCAAACTCATGCTGAATTCCTCATTCGCGAAGTGACCTCACCCACTTCAAATCGTGGGTGACTGAAGTGTAGGTGGGAAGGCCAATAGCGGGATAACTCAGAAAATAGCCAAAGTTTCGCAGCACAAATCCCCCGTGAAGGGGGTACCAACCTTTCATCAAGTCTGAGTTCAGAAGGAGCTGAAACTTCGGCTGTTTACCTTCTGTCTGCCGTTCCCTATCTCTCACCCCAAGCCGAGATAAATAGGAACTGAGACGTGATGATGCAAAATCCCAGTTCAGGATCTCCACATCTGGCGACTCTTCTCCCACACGAGCCCCCGAAAAACTCTTGTCGAACTGAGGCGAGGAGGCCAATTGCGAAGTCATTCCGTGACAAGTGAAACAATCCACGCTGAGATCGCTGTGAAGTTCCCTATCCATCACGCGAATGAGTTTGTCTTCTATGCCCTCAACC